>NZ_JBHUIY010000037.1:0-40097 GCF_042683125.1 Phaeospirillum tilakii | reverse complement strand
GCAACCGCGCCGGCCGCGCCCGCCGCCGCCCGGATGGCGCGCGAGCCCGAGTTCGACCCCCGCCCGGCCGAGCCGGCGCTGCGGCCCGAGCCCGAGCTGCGCGCCGAGCCGAGCCTCGGCCGCCCGCGCTTCCATGACGAGGCCGAGCCCGACATGGGCACGCTGCATCGCGCCGTGTCCGACATCGCCGAGACCAATCTGGCCCATCCCCAGCCGGCCGCCCCGGCGGCGACCGAACCGCGCCGCAGCGGCAGCCTGCTCGACCGCCTCGTCAACCGCAACCGCCACCCCGCCCCGCCGGCCCCGCGCGCGCCGGAAGCCCCGGCGCCGCGGATGGAGGCCCGGCGCGAGCCGACCTCGGCCCCCCGGCCGGGCGAGGATCTCGACATCCCGGCCTTCCTGCGCCGTCAGGCCAACTGACCGGGTCGCCGTTCCGTTCGGACCTGGGGGGAGTCCCCTCCCCCCACCCCTTCGCGCCTGCACCTTCGACGGGCCCGTCTTCGCCCGACGGGCCCTTTTTTTCAATGCGTTGGCAGTGAAACAATCGGCAACAATGATTGATTTGAGCGCTGGATCCCCGGCTGGTAGACCTAACAGGGTCAAAAGCAGATTTCGTCACGCCTCGACCGCTCGGCAAGACGAGGCGTCGGCAAGGAAAATAGGGGAACGCGCGTGAATCAGATCATCAGCGAACAGATTCCCGGCTTCGACACCATCAGCTCCAGCGCGGGTGGCTCGGCCACCCTGCAGCGGACGCTCAAGACTGCGATCGGATGCTGCGGGATCGGCCTTCACTCCGGCGCGCGCGTCACCATGACCCTGCGCCCGGCCGAAGCCAACAGCGGCATCCGCTTCCGCCGCGTCGACATCGCCGGCGGCGGCGCGATCGTCCCGGCCGATTGGGCCAGCGTCGGCGACACCCGCCTCAACACCTGCCTGCGCAATGCCGCCGGCGTCACCATCGGCACGGTCGAGCATCTGCTCGCCGCCCTGGCCGGGATGCGGATCGACAATTGCCTGATCGACATCAACGGCGCCGAGGTGCCGGTGATGGACGGTTCGGCCGCGCCCTTCCTGTTCCTGATCGAATGCGCCGGCGTGGTCGAGCAGCCCGCCCCCCGCCGCGCCCTGCGGATCAAGCGCCGCGTCACCGTGCGCGACGGCGACCGCGTCGCCACCTTGAGCCCGGCTCCCGCCTTCTCGGTTCAGGTCGAGATCGATTTCGCCAGCCAGGCCATCTCGCGCCAGGATTTCTACCTGCCGCTGTCCGAGGGCGGCTTCAAGTCGGAAGTGGCCCGCGCCCGCACCTTCGGCTTCGAGCAGGAAATCGCCGCCCTGCGCGCCCACGGCCTCGCCCGGGGCGGCTCGCTCGACAATGCGGTGGTGATCGACAGCACCGGCACCCGCGTCCTCAACGAGGACGGCCTGCGCTACGGCGACGAATTCGTTCGCCACAAGGTGCTCGACGCGATCGGCGACCTGTACCTCGCCGGCGGCCCGATCCTCGGCGCCTTCCATGGCATCCGCTGCGGCCACGCCATCAACAACCTGCTGCTGCGCCAACTGTTCGCCGATCCGTCGGCCTACGAATGGGTCGAACTGTCCAGCGTGCCGACCGCCCTGCCGACCCAGGACCTGCGCGCGGTGGTCAACGGGTAGCGGATCGCGGGCTCTGCCCGCACCCGCCAAGGGCCGCAAGGCCCTTGGAACCCTTTCCTGCCCTTCGCGCGACAAACCCCCGCGCCCAAGCTGAAAGGCCGTTCCGCGCCCGACAACCAATGGGTTCCAAGGGCCTTGCGGCCCTTGGCGAGGGTGGGCGGAGCCCACATAAAAAAACCCGCGCCGCCGTCAGGCAAGCGCGGGCTTTTTATGGAAAACGAGGATCTCAGCGATCGTTGGCGGACAGACGCAGCGGGGTCGCGGCGGGTTCCTCGCCATAGACCGGCCAGTTGCCGGCGGCGAGGGTTTCGAGCGAGGTCTGCGGCTGGCCCAGCCGGGCCTGATAGATCCAGTAGCTCGACAGCACCTGCTGGACGAACACCCGGGTTTCCCGCGCCGGCAGGCTTTCGACGAACAGCAACGGATCCTCGCCGTGACGGATCCCCTGCAACCAGCGGCCGAGGGTGCCGGGCCCGGCATTGTAGGCCGCCGCCATCATCATCAGGTTGCCGTTGACCGGATCGTCGTCGAGCAGGCGGGCGATGTAACGCTGCCCCAGGCTGAGATTGACCGCCGGATCGGTCAGCCGGACATGGGCGGTCGGGCCGCCGACGGCGCGGGCGGTGGACGGCATCAGCTGCATCAGCCCGGCGGCGCCCGACGGCGCGCGGGCGGCGGGATTGAACGAGGATTCCTGCCGGGCCAGCGCCAGCACCAGGGCGCGGTCGATCCGCCAGCCGCCCTGCGGCACCCATTCCGGCAGCGGGTAGGAGACGGCGTCGCGCTGGCTTCTGTCATCGGCGTCGAGCGCCAGGGTCAGACCGGGCAGCTTGGCGGACTGGGCCAGCGCCGCCAGCGCCTGACCGACCGGCCGGGTCGCGGTCTGGGCCAGCCCGGCCAGTTCGCCCGCCGCCGCGTCGGTCTCGCCGAGCTGGAGCAGGGCCAGCCCGCGCCGCGCCGCCGGGATCCGCAGCAGCAGCGCCGCGTCATCCTCGGTGAAGGGCGACTGGTCCCACGAGAAGCTGACCGGATAGCCGAGCCACGCCCGCGCCAGCAGACCGTAGAAGGTGCGCGGATAGGCGGCGGCGACTTCCATCCAGTGATTGACCGCCTCGGGCCGCCGGCTGAGCAGGTTGGCCCGCCCGGCCCAGAACGCCCCGGCCGCCGTCATCCAGTCCTGGCCGTCGGCGTGGTTGGCGACCTCCTCGAAATGGCGGCGGGCCTGATCGGGCTTGCCCGCCCGCCACAGCGACAGGCCGGCGACCCAATGCGCCGCCGGCAGCCGCTCGCCCGAACGCTCGGCCACCTCGGCCGCCAGCGACGCGGCGCGATCGTCGCGCCCGCCGGCGAAATGGTCGGCGGCGACCATCAGCCGCAGCCGGTCCTGGTCGAGCGGACCGAGGCCCTGCATCTCGCCCGAGGCGAGGATCGCCTCGGCCCGGCCGGTGCCGCCGTCGCGCAGGCTCTGGCGCAGCTTGCTCTTCAGCGCGCGCACGCGGGGCGAGGATTCATCGGTGTCGAACGCGGTCTGTTCCCACATCGCGCCGTCGGCGTCGAGTTCGATCCCGCGCGCCGGGATCCGGTCGAAGCCACGGCCGGCGCGGCCATTGGCCGACCGGCCGGCGGCCGACGGCCGCCGCGCCTGGAGCAGCGCCACCAGCAGATCGTCGCCAACGGCGGCCAGCTCGCGCTCGGCCCCGGCCCAGTCGCCCCGGGCCTGGAGGTCGAGGGCACGGCGATAGATCCCGGCATCGGCCGCGCCGAGCGGCTGCGGCAGCGGCGCCAGCCGGGCCTCGCGGGTGCCGGGGGCGACCGAGGCGGTCCTCGGCCCGTCGGCGGCGGCCAGACGAACGGGAGCGGGGGAGGAAACGGAAAGCGGGCCGGCCTTTTCGCCAGCCAGGGCCGGGGACGTCGCAGCCAGAATCACCAGCATCGCTGCCGGGAGGAGCCTGTCGCGCACGGCTGTTCTCCTCTAGTGGTTATCGACAATACCAATCGCGGTCACCGGTTTTATAAATGACCCTCCCCCCCGGGGGGAAGCAAAAAATGCCCACTGCCCTTAAGGTTATTGGTTTTATCGTTTATTTTCAGGTAGATAGGCAAAACCCTTAACCGGAATGGCCAGGGGCCGCTTCGCCAGGGGGATGGGGGGATCCGGCGGAAAACCCATGCGGACATAAAGATATCTTTATGTAATGTTGTTTTTTGCCCGCCGGGCTGCTACAGAGAGGGCCTGCCATTCCACCCGCTAGATCAGGGGATCCGCATGAGCACCGTCACCGATTACAAGGTTGCCGACATCGGCCTGGCCGACTGGGGCCGCAAGGAACTCGACATCGCCGAGAGCGAGATGCCGGGCCTGATGGCCACCCGCGAGGAATTCGGGCCGTCGCAGCCGCTGAAGGGCGCCCGCATCGCCGGCTCGCTCCACATGACGATCCAGACCGGCGTGCTGATCGAGACCCTGAAGGCGCTGGGCGCCGACGTGCGCTGGGCCTCCTGCAACATCTTCTCGACCCAGGACCATGCCGCCGCCGCCATCGCCGCCGCCGGCACCCCGGTGTTCGCGGTCAAGGGCGAGAGCCTGGAAGAGTATTGGGACTACACCCACCGCATCTTCGAATGGGCCGACGGCGGTTGCCCCAACATGATCCTCGACGATGGCGGCGACGCCACCCTGCTGATCCATCTCGGCATGCGCGCCGAGAAGGACCTGTCGGTGCTGGCCAACCCGACCTGCGAGGAGGAAGAATTCCTGTTCGCGGCGATCAGGAAGAAGCTCGCCGCCGACCCGACCTTCTACTCCCGCAACGGCGCGGCGATCCGGGGCGTCACCGAGGAGACCACCACCGGCGTCCACCGTCTCTATGAGATGGAAAAGAAGGGCACCCTGCTGTGGCCGGCGATCAACGTCAACGATTCGGTCACCAAGTCGAAGTTCGACAACAAGTACGGCTGCCGCGAATCGCTGGTCGACGGCATCCGCCGCGCCACCGACGTGATGCTGGCCGGCAAGGTCGCGGTGGTCGCCGGCTTCGGCGATGTCGGCAAGGGCTCGGCCGAGTCGCTGGCCAGCCAAGGCTGCCGCGTCATCGTCACCGAGATCGACCCGATCTGCGCCCTTCAGGCCTGCATGGAAGGCTATGAGGTGCAGACGATGGAAGAGGCCGCGCCGCGCGGCGACATCTTCGTCACCACCACCGGCAACGTCGATGTCATCACCATCGACCACATGCGGGCGATGAAGGACCGGGCGATCGTCTGCAACATCGGCCACTTCGACAGCGAGATCCAGGTCGCCGCGCTGAAGAACTACGCCTGGACCAACATCAAGCCGCAGGTGGACGAGATCAAGTTCCCCGACGGCAAGCGCATCCTGCTGCTGGCCGAAGGCCGCCTCGTCAATCTCGGCTGCGCCACCGGCCATCCGAGCTTCGTGATGAGCGCCTCCTTCACCAACCAGGTGCTGGCCCAGATCGAGATCTTCACCAACCCCGGCAAGTACGAGCGCAAGGTCTACGTCCTGCCCAAGCAGCTCGACGAAAAGGTCGCGGCGCTCCACCTCGCCAAGCTGGGCGCCACCCTGACCCGGCTCAACCAGAAGCAGGCCGATTACATCGGCGTCGGGGTCCAGGGCCCGTTCAAGCCCGAAACCTACCGCTACTGATCGAAACGGCGGGGCCACCAAGGCCCCGCCTGTTTTCCGTGGGCTCCGCCCACACCCGCCAAGGGCCGAAGGCCCTTGGAACCCTTTCCCTCTCCTTCGCGCGACCAGCGCCCGCGCCCAGGCTGAAAGGCCGGTCCGCGCCCGACCACCAATGGGTTCCAAGGGCCTTTGGCCCTTGGCGGGTGTGGGCGGAGCCCACCTGAGCGTGACAGGGCGGCCCGATCCGGGCTAGGGTGCGGCCCTCCCCTGCCCCTGCGACGAAGACCGACCGTGGCCGCTTCCGATTCCCCCCGTTCCGACGACCCCAGCCCGGGGATGGCCCAATATCTGACGATCAAGGCGGCCCATCCCGACAGCCTGCTGTTTTACCGGATGGGGGACTTCTACGAGCTGTTCTTCGACGACGCCGTCGCCGCCTCGGCCGCGCTCGACATCGCCCTGACCAAGCGCGGCAAGCATCTGGGCGAGGACATCCCGATGTGCGGGGTGCCCTATCGCGCCTACGAGGCCTATCTGGCCCGGCTGGTGCGCCAGGGCTTCAAGGTGGCGATCTGCGAGCAGATGGAGGACCCGGCCGAGGCGCGCAAGCGCGGCGGCAAGTCGGTGGTGGCGCGCGAGGTGGTCCGCGTCGTCACCCCCGGCACCCTGACCGAGGACAGCCTGCTCGACGCCCGCGCCCACAATTACCTCGCGGCGGTGGCCGAGGCCCAGGGCGGGCTGGGGCTGGCCTGGGTCGATGTCTCGACCGGCGATTTCGCCACCCAGGCGGTCGGCGCGGCGGCGCTGGCGGCGGCGCTGGCCCGCATCGCCCCCGGCGAATTGCTGGTGCCCGAACGGCTGCTTGACGGCCCCGAGCGGCGCGAGCTGTGGCGGGAATGGAACACCATCCTCACCCCGCTGCCCAATCCCCGCTTCGAATCCGGCAATGCCCGCCGCCGGCTGGAAGAACTGTACGGTGTCGGCGCCCTCGACGGCTTCGGCGCCTTCTCGCGCGGCGAACTGGCCGCCGCCGGCGCCCTGGTCGAGTATGTCGAGCTGACCCAAAAGGGCCGGCTGCCCCGCCTCGCCCCGCCCCGCCGCCTCGCCGACGGCGCGGTGATGGAGATCGACGCCGCCACCCGCCGCAACCTCGAACTGACCCAGACCTTGGCCGGCGAGCGGCGCGGTTCGCTGCTCGACACCATCGACCGCACCGTCAGCGGCCCCGGCGCCCGCCTGCTGGCGGCGCGGCTGGCGGCGCCGCTGACCGATCCGGCCGCCATCGCCGACCGGCTCGACGCGGTCGAGTTCCTGGTCGAGGACGAAACCCTGCGCCGGCAATGGCGCGACATCCTCAAGAGTGCCCCCGACATCGAACGCGCGCTGTCGCGTCTGTCGCTCGGCCGGGGCGGGCCGCGCGACCTCGCCGCGATCCGCGACGGGCTGGCCACCGTGCCGCGCCTGCGCGGCGCCGCCGGGGGCGGACCGCTGCCGGTGGCGCTGGCCGCCACCCTGCGCGGCCTGGGCGAACACAGCGCCCTGGTCGATCGGCTGACCCGGGCCCTGGCCCCCGAGCCGCCGCTGCTGGCCCGCGACGGCGGCTTCATCGCCGAGGGCTATCACGCCGCCCTCGACGAGACCAAGGCGCTCCGGACCGAGAGCCACGGCCTGCTGATGCAGCTTGAACGCCGCTATGTCGAGGCCACCGGCGTCACCGCGCTGAAGATCCGCCACAACAACATCATCGGCCACCACATCGAGGTGCCGGGCAAGCAGGCCGACAAGCTCGACCAACGCTTCATCCACCGCCAGACCATGGCCCAGAGCGCCCGCTACACCACCGCCGAACTGATCGAGCTGGCGGCGCGGATCACCGGCGCGGCCGAGCGGGCGCTGGCGATCGAGCTGACCCTGTTCGACGATCTGGTCGGCGAGGTAACGGCGCGGGCGGCCGAGATCGCCGCCGCCGCCGCCGCTTTGGCCGAGCTTGACGTCGCCTGCGCCCTGGCCGAACTGGCCGCGCTGCGCCGCTGGAACCGGCCTCAGGTCGAATCCGGCCGCGCCTTCGAGATCAGGGGCGGGCGTCATCCGGTGGTCGAGGCGGCGCTGGAGGCCGACCAGGCCGGCCCGTTCGTCGCCAACGATTGCGACCTGTCGGAGCAGGCCCGGCTGTGGCTGATTACCGGCCCCAACATGGCCGGCAAGAGCACCTTCCTGCGCCAGAACGCCCTGATCGCCCTGTTGGCCCAGGCCGGCTCGTTCGTCCCGGCGGCTTCGGCGCGGATCGGAAGAGCACCTTCCTGCGCCAGAACGCCCTGATCGCCCTGTTGGCCCAGGCCGGCTCGTTCGTCCCGGCGGCTTCGGCGCGGATCGGAGTGGTCGATCGGCTGTTCTCGCGCGTCGGGGCCGCCGACGATCTGGCGCGCGGCCGTTCGACCTTCATGGTCGAGATGGTCGAGACGGCGATGATCCTCAATCAGGCCGGGCCCGGCGCCCTGGTGATCCTCGACGAGATCGGCCGCGGCACCGCCACCTTCGACGGTCTGTCGATCGCCTGGGCGGTGGTCGAGCATCTGCACGAGGTCAATCGCTGCCGCGCCTTGTTCGCCACCCATTACCATGAGCTGACCCGGCTGACCGCCACCCTGCCGGCGCTGGCCTGCCACATGATGCGGGTCAAGGAATGGAAGAACGAGGTGGTGTTCCTGCACGAGGTCGGGGCGGGGGCGGCCGATCGCTCCTATGGCATCCATGTCGCCCGCCTCGCCGGGCTGCCCGCCGCCGCCGTCGCCCGCGCCGAGGCGGTGCTCGAATTGCTCGAAAGCTCCGATCAGGCGGCCGGGCTCAAGACCCTGGCCGACGATCTGCCGCTGTTCGCCGCCCGGCCGGCGCGGAGCCCCGCCGTCGTCGCCGCGCCGGAGAAGTCGGCGGTCGAGGAAAGGCTGCGCGGGCTCGATCCCGACGCCCTCACCCCACGTGCGGCGCTTGATCTGCTTTATGAGCTTAAGGGGATGGTGAGGTAAGAGGCGGGCTCTGCCCGCACCCGCCAAGGGCCGGGGGCCCTTGGATCCCATTCCCTGTTCTTGTCCAGGCGCGCAGCGTCTCGGCCACGCTCCAGGCCTGGGCCGGGCAGCCCCGGGGCAGATGCGGCGCGGCGCCGTCGAACACCTCGGCCAGGGTGCCGACGCAGCCCTCGGCCAGGGTGCCGGGCAAGGCGCCGAGCAGGTGGCGGGCGCCAGCACGGTCGTCGGGATGCACCCGCAGCCAGGCATCGACCAGCGGACCCACCAGCCACGGCCACACCGTGCCGCGATGATAGGCGGTATCGCGGCAATGCAGGTCGCCGAGATAGGACGGGTAATAATCGGGGGATTCGGGGGCGAGTGAGCGCACCCCCACCGGGGTCCACAGCCGCGTCACCACCGCGTCCAGCACCGGTCGCCAATAACACGGGGCGAGGACGGGGTGAGGGAGGGACAGGGCCAGGAGTTGGTTGGGGCGGCAGGCCGGATCGTCGCCGTCCTCGCCCTCCAGCAAATCGAACAGGAAGCCGGTCGCCGGGTTCCAGAAGCGGCGGTTGAACGAGTCCCGCACCCGGGCCGCCTCCACCCCGACGGACTCGGCCCCGGCAGCGTCGCCGGCCTCGGCCAGCCAGCCCGTCATCAGGCACAGCGCGTTATGCCACAGCGCGTTGATCTCGACCGGCTTGCCCCGGCGCGGCGTCGCCGAATCCATCCAGGTCAGCATATGGCCGGGTTCGGGATCGCGGCCGCACAGCAGGCCGTCGGCCGGATCGACGCCGATGCCGAAGCCGGGAATGCCGGCTTGGTGGGCGGCCAGGATCCGTTGCAGCACCGGCAGCAGGCGCGGCAACAGGGTACGGTCGCCGCCCCGGGCCAGGGTGCGGTCGAGGGCGTGGAAGAACCACAGGCTGGCATCGAGGGCGCGATAGACCCCGGCGCTGCCGCCGTCGGGGATGTTGTTGGGGATCAGCCCGTCGCGTTCGTAGGCGGCGAAGGTCAGCAGGATCGACCCGGCCAGCTCCGGGCGGCCGGTGACCAGGGTCAGCCCCTCCAGCGCGATCATCGTGTCGCGGCCCCAATCGTTGAACCAGGGATAGCCGGCGATCACGCTGACCAGGGTTTCTCCGCTCGCCCGCACCCGGGCGTCGAGATCGTCGCGGCCGCGCGGGGCGAACAGGAAACCATCCGCCGCCAGCACCAATTGCCGCCCGACCGGATCGCGCGCCGCCGGGTCGGCCCGGGCGATCAGCCGCTCACGCCGGCCGCGCTCGGCCGTTTCGGCCTCGGTCGCGGTCTGGGCCAGCGCCATCGCCCAGGATTCGGCCGAGGCGGTCAATTCGGCCCCGTCGGCATCCAGCGTCAGCAGCAGCAGGCCGGGGCTCCATAGCGGGCCGAACCGGCTGTAATCGCGCGCCGCCTCGACTTGATAGAACGCTTTGTCGATCCGGCCGCCATCGAGCGCCAGTTCGACCCCGGCCGCCCGCGCCCGCAGCCGCAGCGGCGGGAAGGCGCCCTGGGTGATCTCGATCCGCCCCTCCGGCCGCAGCGTCAGCGCCGGCGGCTCCAGCGGCCGGTCGGCCGGGCCGTCATTGCCGCGCATATGCAGCCACGGCCGCAGCGCGAGCCGCAGCCTGGCCCCGCCCCGGTCGAGCCGGCGCCAGGCGATCAGGGTGGTGTTCTGCCGCCACGGCATCACCAGCCGCCGTTCCAGTTCGATCCCGTCGCGGGCGAAGCGCCACACCGGCAAACCCAGCTCGAACCGCACCTCGACCAGGGCCTGATCGAGGGCGAAGGCCGCGCCGCCGTCGGGATGAACCGTCTCGTCGAGCCGGTCGAGCAGGATGGTGCGGCCCGAGCCCGGCAGCGCCGCCACCAGCAGCCCGTCATGGCGCCGCGCCGCCCCGCCGCCGAGCCGGCCCGAGGCATAGCCGCCCAGCCCGTTGGTCACCATCCATTCCCGCCCGCCGGCCCCGGCCGGGCCGGGCAGCGACAGACGCAGGTCGAGCCGTTCCATCCGATCCTCCTTCGCCGCCGGGCCGGAACCGCCAGCGTGACTCCGCCGCCGCGCCCTGTCCAGACCGGCCCGACCGGCCGCGCCCGCCGCCACGACATCCTTGGATAGAACCTTTGGCACATGACCACCCGCCAACCGGCGTAACGGAACGTTGGGCCGCTCAATTGGGGCTCGTCACTCGGCCAACGGGATTGCTATGCTGTTCACCCGACTTGCAGAAAGCGGGAAAAAGGGAAGGAGAACGATGGCCCGGATCGCGGTTGTCGAGGACGAGGCCCATCTGCGGGGGGATCTGGTCGAGTATCTGGGAGCCTGCGGCCACGAGGTCGAGGGCTGCGCCGACGCGCGCGAACTGGATACCCTGCTGACCCGGCGCGGCGTCGATATCCTGATTCTCGACATCAACCTGCCCGGCGAAGGCGGCTTCTCGATCGCCAGCCGGCTGCGGGCCCAGTCGGAGGTCGGCATCATCATGCTGACCGCGCGCGGCCTCAACGTCGACCGGGTGGTCGGGCTCGAGGTCGGGGCCGACGTCTATCTGGTCAAGCCGGTCGAACTGCGCGAGCTGGAGGCCCAGGTGCGCAGCCTCGCCCGCCGGCTGCGGCTGGCCCCGCCGCCACCTGCCGCCGCCGCCACGCCGTCGGCCGATCCGCCCGCCGCCTTGGCCCCCGCCCCCGCGCTGCCGCGCTGGACCTTCGACCAGCTGGCCTGGACCCTGACCGCCCCCGACGGCCGCGCCGTCAAGCTGACCGGCAACGAACGGGTGTTCGTCACCCTGCTGGTGGCCCAGCCGGGCGAGCCGGTGTCGCGCGACGCGATCTTCCGCGCGCTCGGCAAGCGCGGCTGGGACCCGGCCGACCGCTCGGTCGATTCGATGGTCCGCCGCCTGCGCGCCAAGGGGGTGGAGCTGCTGGGCCAGCCGCTGCCGATCGAATCCGTCCACGGCATCGGCTATGCCTTCGCCGGGCCGATCGCCCCGGCCGAGCCCCGGTAGGAGCGATGGGCACCGCCCCGCGCCGCCTGCGGCTGGCCGCCCGCGCCGCGCCCGCCGCCCCGCCCGCCCCCGCCACCCCGCCCTGGCCGGTGCTGGTGGTGGATGACGACCCCCAGGTTCTCGCCATGACCCGGCTGCTGCTGCGCGACATGGAGTTCGAGGGGCGCGGCTTCGACTGCCTTGCCGCCGCCTCGGCCGCCGAGGCCCGCGCGGTGCTGGAAAGCCGCCCCGACATTCCGGTGATGCTGCTCGACGTGGTGATGGAAACCCCCGATGCCGGCCTGCAACTGGTGCATTGGGTCCGCCAGCAGCGCGGCAACGACCGCATCCGCATCATCCTGCGCACCGGCCAGCCCGGCGACGCCCCCGAGCGCGAGGTGGTGGTCGGCTACGACATCAACGATTACAAGAGCAAGACCGAGCTGACCGCGCAGAAGCTGTTCACCGCGCTGGTCGGCGCGCTGCGCGCCTGGCGCGACCTCAGCACCATCGCCCGCCTCAACACCGAACTGGCCGCGCTCAACCTCGGCCTCGAACAGCGGGTGGCCGAACGCACCCGCGACCTCGAGGACGCGGTCGATGCGCTGGGCCGGGCCAAGCAGCAGGTCGAAGCCGCGCTGACCGCCGAAAGCGAGGCCAAGCGCCAGTTGCGCCAGTTCCTGTCGATGATGTCGCACGAATTCCGCACCCCGCTGGCGGTGATCGATTCCGCCGCGCAATTGCTGCGGATGCATGCCGACCGCGCCGGTTTCGACGGCGGCGACCGGCTCGACACCATCCGGGGCGGGGTGCAGCGCCTGCTCGACCTGATCGACACCTGCCTCGCCGACGAACAGCTCGAATCCGGCCGGATCGTCCTGCATGAACAGGCGGTGCCGCTGGCGCCGCTGATCGAGACCGCGCTGGAACAGCGCCGCCTGATCGCCCCCGACCATTGCTACCGGGTCGAGGCCCCGGCCGGGCTGGCGGCCTGGGCCGACCCCAACCTGCTCGCCCTGGTGATCAACAACCTGATCGGCAACGCGGTCAAATATTCCCCCCCCCGGCAGCGAGATCGCGGTGATCGCCGCCGACCGGGGCGCCGAACTCGCCCTGACCGTCGCCGACCAGGGCATCGGCATCCCCGAAACCGACCTGCCGTCGATCTTCGAACGCTTCCGCCGCGCCGCCAATGCCGGCGCCGTGGCCGGATCCGGCCTCGGGCTGCACATGGTGCGCCAGATCGTCACCATGCATCGCGGCGCGATCGAGGTCGCCAGCCGCCCCGGCGAGGGAACCCGGGTCACCGTCACCCTGCCCGCCATCGCCGCCGCCCGCGCGGATTAGGCGCCGCCGAAGCGGGCGCCCGCCCGCCTCAGCGGCGGAACAGCGCCTCCGCCCCGGCGCGGACCGCCTGTTTGGCCCCGATCGCGGCGCGAGCGCGGGCGATTTCGCCCTCAAGCTGGCCGATGTAGCGTTCAAGCTCGGCGACCGACAGCGGATCGAGCGGCCGCGGGGTGAATCCGGCGGCGGGCGCGGGCGGCGGGGCGAGATCGTCGGCATCCATCGGGGGCATCCTCTCTTGCCAGGATCGCCCGAGCGTACCAGAGTGACGCCCGCCGCAACAGACCAGGGAGCCGCCGACCATGACCCCCGCCACCATGACCTGCATCGAGATCGCCCGTCCCGGCGGCCCCGAGGTGCTGACCCCGGCCACCCGCCCGGTGCCGCGCCCCGGCCGGGGCGAAGTGCTGATCAAGGTCGCCGCCGCCGGCATCAACCGCCCCGATCTGTTGCAGCGCCAGGGGGTCTATCCGCCGCCGCCCGACGCCTCCGACCTGCCCGGGCTGGAAGTGGCCGGCACCGTCGTCGCGCTGGGCGAGGGGGTCGCCGCCCCCACCCTCGGCGCCGAGATCTGCGCCCTGGTCGCCGGTGGCGGCTATGCCGAATATGTCGCCGTCGATGCCCGGCTGTGCCTGCCGCTCCCGCGCGGCTACGATTTCGTCCGCGCCGCCGCCCTGCCCGAAACCCTGTTCACCGTCTGGCACAACGTGGTCGAACGCGGCCGGCTGGCGGCAGGGGAAAGCCTGCTGGTCCATGGCGGGGCCGGCGGCATCGGCACCACCGCGATCCAGCTGGCCGTCGCGCGCGGGGCCCGGGTGTTCGCCACCGCCGGCGGCCCCGACAAGGCCAAGGTCTGCGCCGGCCTCGGCGCCCACGCCATCGATTACCGCGCCGAGGATTTCGTCGCAGTGATCAAGGAGGCCACCGGCGGCCGGGGGGTGGACGTGATCCTCGACATGGTCGGCGGTCCCTATGTCGCCCGCAACATCAAGGCGCTGGCGGTCGAGGGCCGGCTGGTGTCGATCGCCTTCCTCCAGGGCTCGGCGGTCGAGCTCAACCTGATGCCGGTGATGCTGAAGCGGCTGACCCTGACCGGCTCGACGCTCCGGCCGCAAGCGACCGACCGCAAGGCGGCGATGGCGGCGGCGCTGGCGGCCGAGGTCTGGCCGCTGATCGACCAGGGCCGGATCGCGCCTTTGGTCCATGCCACCTTCCCGTTGGTTGAGGCCGAGGCGGCCCATCGCCTGATGGAGGCCAACACCCACGTCGGAAAGATCGTGCTGACGGTTTGACCCCGGCCGAGAACACCCATATAAATAGGGCGATTTCCACGGATCGTCGCCGGCCAGCGGCGAGGGCAGAGCCCAGGCGGCCGCTGGCCGCGCGATCCCTGCGGGACCGTTCCCGTCCGCTCCGGCGGGTGGACGGGAGGTCACCCGCCGAGGCCGACGCCGCGTTCGTTGGCCGAACGGGACCAGACGACATTCAGGAGGATTCATGGCCCTGCCGCTGATGCCCAAGGCGACCGCCGTTTGGCTGGTCGAAAACACCGCCCTCACCTTCGAACAGATCGCGGATTTCTGCGGGCTGCACGCGCTGGAGGTTCAGGCGATCGCCGACGGCGAAGTCGCGACCGGCATCGTCGGGCTCGACCCGGTCGCCAACGGCCAGGTCAGCCGCGGCGAGATCGAACGCTGCGAGGCCGATCCCGACGCCCGGCTCAAGCTGACCATCACCGACATTCCCCAGCCGCGCGCCAAGCCGAAGGGCGCCCGCTATACCCCGGTGTCGAAGCGCCAGGACCGCCCCGACGCGATCGCCTGGATCCTCAAGCATCACCCGGAACTGTCCGACGCCACCATTTCCAAGCTGATCGGCACCACCAAGCAGACCATCCAGGCGGTGCGCGACAAGACCCACTGGAACGCCACCAACATCAAGCCGCGCAACCCGGTCACCCTCGGCATGTGTACCGAGCTTGATCTCGAAAAGGCGGTGGCGCTGTCTGGCCGCGCCCGCCCGGTGATCCCCGCCGCGCCGATCGCCGCCGACCTGCCCGCCGCCCCGCTCGGCGACGAGGGCTGACCCACCGGCGGGGCGAACGCCCCGCTCCCCCCGCCTGGAGGCTGACGCCTCCAGACCTCCACCTCTGCCAGAACGTCGAAAGGGGGCCGGGGCAGCCGCCCCGGCGGCCGTCGCCATCCCCCCCGTCCCGCCGGGCCGGATCCGCAAGGGGGTGTTCGTGACGATGCAAGCCGAGATCCCCGGCCGGAACGGCGGGCCGGACCTGTCGGCGCGGCGGGGGCTGGTCGCCCTGCTGCTGGTCACCGCCGCGCTGCGGCTGGCGGTGGCGGCCCTCGCCCCGCTCAGCGGCGACGAAGCCCATTACTGGCTGTGGTCGCGCGACCTGCAATGGTCCTATTTCGACCATCCCGGCATGGTCGCCTATCTGATCCGCGCCGCCACCACCCTGTTCGGCCTGTCGGAACTGGCGCTGCGGCTGCCGGCGATCCTGGGCGCCGGACTGGTCACCCTGCTGGTCTACGACACCGCCCGCCGCGCCTTCGCCTCGGACCGGGTCGGGCTGATGGCGGCGCTGTGGGTCAACGCCACCCTGCTGTTCGCCGCCGCCGGGGTGATCATCACCCCCGACGTGCCGCTGCAATTGTGCTGGAGCCTGTGTCTGTGGGCGCTGGTGCGGCTGGTCCAGCACGGCCGCGCCCGCGACCTGCTGCTGGCCGGGCTGGCGGTCGGGCTCGGCTTCGCCAGCAAATACACCATGGTGCTGGCCGGCCCCGGCCTGCTCGCCGCCTTCCTGCTGTTTCCCGCCCTGCGGGTCTGGTGGCGCCGGCCGGCCCTCATCGGCGCGGTGGCGTTGGCGCTGGCCGCCGCCAGCCCGGTGGTGCTGTGGAACCTCGCCCACGACAACGCCTCGTTCCGCAAGCAATCCGCCCACGCCTTCGAGGCCGGCGGGGTCGATCCGCTCGCCTCGCTCGCCGGTTTCCTCGGCGGCGAGGCCGGAGTGGTGACCCCGCTGATCTTCGTCTTCTGCCTGTGGGGCGGCGGCTGGGCGCTGTGGCGCGGCTGGCGGGCCCGCCGGGCCGACTGGTTCCTGCTCGGCGCCCTGTCGCTGCCGGTGCTGCTGTTCTTCGCCCAGCACAGCCTGGGCGGCAAGGTCCAGTTGCACTGGCCGGGGATGGCCTATCTGCCGGCGATCATCGCGGCGGTCGGGTTCTGGAGCCTGAAGCCCCGCGCCGGCTGGGGAGCGGGGCTGTTCCGGCTGGCGCCGGGGCTGGGCGGCGGGTTGGTCGCCCTCGCCTATCTTCATCTCGCCACCGGGCTGCTGCCGCTGCCGGCGCGGGTCGATCCGCTTGGCCGGTTGCAGGGGTGGAAACCGCTGTTCGCGGCGGTCGAGGCCCAGCACCGCGCCCATCCCGACGCCTTCCTGTTCGTCGAGAAGCATGACATGGCCGGGCTGCTGAGCTTCCATCTGCCCGACCATCCGGTGGTGTTCCTCGGCAAGGTCGCGCTGCACAATGCGCCCTGGGCCTATGGCGACGACATGATCCCGTCCCTGGCCGGCCGGGACGCGATCTTCGTGTTCCGCGACGGCTCGGGCAGTCTTGAGTATTCGGCGCGGTTCTTCGAGTCGACAGGCCCGCTCGCCGCCGTCGAGCGGGTCCGGCGCGGCAGGGCGCCGGAACGCTTCGTCCTGACGCTGGCGCGGGGGTACCGGGGCGGGTTGCTCGGCGAGGACTAGGGAAAGGGGCAAGCCGGCCAAGGGGCGCGCCCCTTGGCAATCCCGCGGAGGGCCGGAGGCCCTCCACCCAAGGGGGGGACGCGATGCGGATTTTGTTGGTGGCGCGCTCGCTCGGCCAGGGCGGGGCCGAGCGGCAATTGGTGACCCTGGCCGGCGAACTGGCC
Organism: Phaeospirillum tilakii; assembly: GCF_042683125.1. Classification (NCBI taxonomy): domain Bacteria; kingdom Pseudomonadati; phylum Pseudomonadota; class Alphaproteobacteria; order Rhodospirillales; family Rhodospirillaceae; genus Phaeospirillum; species Phaeospirillum tilakii. The sequence continues at coordinate 23,514 of NZ_JBHUIY010000037.1, read as the reverse complement.
CGGCGCGGCCATGACGTCGCGGTCGCCCTGCTCTATCCCGGCGGCCCGTTCGCGGCGGCGCTGACCTCGGCCGGGATCCCGCTCCACCCGCTCGACAAAAGCGGGCGGTGGGATCTGGCCGGGCCGCTGCGCCGGCTGCGCGCCCTGGTCCGGGCCTGGCGGCCGGAGATCCTGCACGGCTATCTGCCGGTGGCCAACCTGCTGGTGGCGCTGGCCGGCCGGGCGGTTCCCGGCTGCCGGGTGGTGTTCGGCATCCGCGCCTCGGACATGGACCTGTCGCGCTACGATCCGGCCAACCGGCTGCTTTACCGGGCGGAAGCGATGGTGGCCGGGCGCGCCGATCTGGTGATCGCCAATGCCGCCGCCGGGCTGGAGGCGCTGTGGCGGCGCGGCGCCCCGGCCGGGCGCGGGGTGGTGATCGCCAACGGCATCGACACCGGCCGCTTCCGCCCCGACCCGGCGGCGCGGGCGGAAGAGCGCGCGCGGCTGGGGATCGACGACGCCACCTGTCTGGTCGGGATGATCGCCCGCCACGATCCGATGAAGGATCACGCCACCTTCCTCGCCGCCGCCGCCGCCAGCGGCCCCGGCTTCGCCTTCGTCCTCGCCGGCAGCGGCACCGCCGACGAGGGCGCCCCGCCGCCGCCGGACGGCATCGTCCTGCACCGGCTGGGGCCGGTGGCCGGGGTCGAGCGGCTGATGGCCGCGCTCGATGTCGGGGCGCTGCCGTCGCGCTTCGGCGAGGGCTTCCCCAACGCCCTGGCCGAGATGATGGCCTGCGGCGTGCCCTGCGTCGCCACCCCGGTCGGCGAATCGGCGGCGATCCTCGGCGACACCGGCCGGATCGTGCCGGCGGGCGACCCCGCCGCCCTGGCCGAGGCGTGGCGGGCGCTGGCCCCCCCGCGCGATCCCGCCCTCGCCCGCCGCTGCCGCGCCCGGATCGAGGAAAATTATGCGGTGGCCCTCCTGGGCGCGCGCACCGAGGCGGTGCTGGCCGCCCTGGCCCGGCCGCTGATCGTCCATGTCATCACCGGGCTGGGCACCGGCGGCGCGGAAGGGATGCTGGCCCGGCTGGTGCGGCGCTCGCAGGCCTTCCGCCATGTGGTGGTGTCGCTGACCGGCCCCGGCACGATCGGCCCGGCGCTGCGGCGCGACGGCATCGAGGTGATCGCCCTCGGCCTGCCGCCCGGCCCGCGCGCCCTGGCCGGCCTGCCGGGTCTGGCCCGGCTGCTGCGGCGGCTGCGGCCGGCGCTGGTGCAGACCTGGCTGTACCATGCCGACCTGCTCGGCACCCTCGCCGCCGGGCTGGCCGGCGGGCTGCCGGTGGCGTGGAGCCTGCGCTGCTCGGACATGGACCGGGCCCGCTACGGCCGGCTGGTCGGGCTGCTGGCCCGGCTGTCGCCGCTGCCCCGGCTGGTGATCGCCAACGCCGAGGCCGGCCGGGTCTGGCACCGCGCCCAGGGCTATCGCCCCCGCGCCTGGGCGGTGATCGCCAACGGGATCGACACCGACCGCTTCCGCCCTGACCCCGCCGCCCGGACCCGCTGGCGCGCGGCGCTGGGAGTCCCCCCGGAAACGGTGCTGGTCGGGATGGTCGCCCGGGTCGATCCGATGAAGGATCATGCCGGCTTCCTCGCCGCCGCCACCGCCGCCGCCACCCTCCGGCCGGAGATCGCGCTGGTGCTGGCCGGAACCGGCACCGAGACCCTGCCGGGACCGGCGGCGCACCGGCTGGGCGCGGTCACCGACGTCGCCGGCCTGTATGCCGCGCTCGACATCGTGGTGCTGGCCTCGCGCTTCGGCGAAGGGTTCCCCAACGTCGTCGCCGAGGCGATGGCCTGCGGCCGGGCGGTGATCGCCAGCGCCAGCGGCGACGCCGCCGCCATCCTCGGCCCGGCCGGCGTCACGGTGCCACCGGGCGACGACGCGGCGCTGGAACAGGCGATCCTGTCCCTGGCCGCCGCCCCCGACCGCCGCGCCGCGCTGGGCACCGCCGCCCGGCACCGGGTGGAAGAGCATTACGGCCTCGACCGCGCGGTGACGGCGTTCGAGACGGCGTGGCGGGAAACCCTCGGGCGAGAGCCATGAGACCAATCAACGGGTTCGCAGGGCCCGTGGCCCTGGGCGGAGAGCGCCGAGAGGCGGCGCCTCTCGGCTTTACGCCGCGTCCGCCCGAGGATCGCGGGCGGTGGCGGCGAAGGCCAGGGCGGTCAGCCACCAGCAGCTCTGCCACCAGCCCTGCCACAGACCGAAGCTGAGACAGCCGACCACCACCGCCCCGCCCAGCGCGGCGGCGCCCGACGCGGCCCCGGCGCCGAGCCGGGTGGCGACCAGCCCCAGCGCCGCCGCCAGCAGCAGGGCGCCGGGCAGGCCGAGTTCGAGCCAGACCTGAAGCGCGCCGTTGTGGGGATGCAGCGGCAGACGCTGGTAATGGTGAACGGTGCCGGCCACCGTCACCAGGGACTCCGCCTCGCCGCCGGGCAGGGCGCGCGACGCCTCCATCCCCCAGCCGCGCAGCGGATGCTCGGCCCAGCGATCGAGGGCGAAGTGCCAGATCACCACCCGGTGGCGGGCGGAATTGAACAGATCGCCCCGCTCCAGCGCCGTCTCGGACGGCAGCAGCGGCCCGATCAGCGGCATCGCCAACACCCCCGCGACCAGCCCGGCCGCCAGCAGCGCCCGGCCACGCCGCCCCGCCACCGTCACCAGCAGCGCGGCGCCGCCGGCCCCGGCCAGGGCCAGGATCGAGGCATATTTGCCCTCGCCGATCACCGCCGCCCCGGCCAGCAGCAGCAGCGGCAGCGCGGCGCGGCGCCACACCCGCGCCGCCACCGCCAGCGCCGGCCACAGCAGCAGCAACACCACCACCGCGCCGCGCGATTCGAGCGCCTGGGGGTTGTCGGGACCGAGGCCACCGTGCCGCCACGCCATCAGGGCACGGATCAGCAGGTAATCGGAGGCGACCTCGACCAGCAGCACCGCCGCCGCCAGCGCCACCCCGGCGACCAGCGCCCGGCCGAGGCGGTGGCGTTCCGGCTCGCCCAGCCGCCGCGCCGCGCCCAGCCCGCCCGCCCCGAGCAGGGCCAGGGCGAGACAGGCCAGCACCGAGCGCAGCGCCGGGGCCGGCTCCGCCACGGTCCAGAGGCAGGACAGCGCCGCCCAGCCGGCGGCGGCCGCCGCCAGCCCGACCGGCAGCGCCGCCCCCGGCCAGGACAGCGCCGGCCAGGACAGCGCCGGACGCTGCCACAGCATCAGGCTCAGCGCGAACAGCACGAACAGCGGCGCCACCGCGAGGCCGGCGAAGATCGCCACGGTCGGGGTGGCGAACAGCAGCAGGACGGCCAGCCACGATGCCGGCACGGACAGCCGCGATGATGGGGACAACGCCGCCCCGGTCACCACGCCGTCCCGTCGGGAGGCAGGCCGGTGCCGGCGCGGTCGCCGTAACCGGCCGCGACGATCTCCAGCACCTGGACCATCTCCTCGGCCTGCCGCCGCCGGGAATGCAGCGGCGCGGCGGCCAGGCTGGCGGCGGCGCGGCGTTGACGTTCGGCCGGGTCGTCGGCCAGCCGCCGCACCAGGGCGGCCAGCGCCGCCGGATCGGCCGGCGGCACCCACCAGCCGGCCTGATGCCGGCGCAGGATCGCCGCCGCCTCGCCCTCCGGCAGCGCCAGCAGCAGCGGCAGCCCCATCGCCATCGCCTCGAACATCTTGGACGGGATCACCTCGGCGAATTCGGGCGCGGCGCGCAGATGGATCAGGGCGACGTCGCACAGGCTCCACACCCGCACCATCTCGCCCTTGGGCTGGGCCGGTTGCAGCACGACGTTGCCGAGGCCGCGCCGGCGCGCCTCCGCCACCAGCATCGCCCGCTCGGCCCCGTCCCCCACCAGCAGGAAACGGATGTCGTCGCGGTCGCGCAGCCGCTCGGCGGCGTCGAGCAGGTTGCCGAGGCCGTGGGCCATGCCGTGGGTGCCGGCATAGCCGAACACGATCTTGCCGGACAGGCCCCAGCGGGCGGCCAGATCGCCGTCGCGCGGGGTCGGACGATAGCGCGGCAGATCGACCCCGTTGCGGATCACCGCGATCTTGCCCGGGGGGATGCCGCGTGCGGTCAGATTGGCCTTGAACGCGGCGGTCAGGGCGGCGACGGCGGCGGCACGGCGATAGAGGAACAGTTCGAGCCGCTCGACCAGCCGCAGGCCGAGGCCGGGCCGCATCGCCCCCACCGCGTGGATCGAGGCCGGCCACAGATCGCCCAGTTCGAACACGAACGGCCGCAGGTGACGCAGGCCGAGCAGCCAGCCGGCCACCGCCGCGAAGAACTGGGGCGAGGTGGCCACCACCAGATCGGGCCGGGGCAGCGCCGCCCCGACCAGGGTGGCGCTGACCATGAAGCTGAGGAAATCGAGGATGCGCGGCAGGGTGCCGCGATTGGGGGCGATGAAGGTCTTGACCCGGATCACCCGGACCCCGTCGCGCTCTTCCTCGCCGCGCCAGACATTGCGGTAGCCGGGATGGATCCGCCCGGCCGGGAAATTGGGGCAGGAGGTGATCACCGTCACCTGATGGCCCCAGGCCGCCCAATAGGCGGCCCGCTCCGACACCCGGGTGGCGGCGGCGTTGGTCTCGGGCGGGTAATTGTCGGCGACGAACAGGATCTTCATGGCGCGTCGAGAACCTGATGATAGAGAGTGATGGTCCGCGCCACCACCGGCTGCTGGCCGAACTCGCGCTCGGCCCGGGTCCGCGCCGCCCGCCCCATCGCCGCCCGCAGCGCGGGCGAGCGGACCAGCCGCTCCATCGCGTCGGCCAGGGCGCTCCAGTCGCGCACCGGCACCAGCAGCCCCTCGATTCCGTCCTCGACCACCGCGCGGCAGCCGGGCACGTCGGTGGTGATGATCGGCCGGCCGCAGGCCGCCGCCTCGAGCAGGGCCTTCGGCATCCCCTCGCGGTAGGAGGGCAGCACGCAGACATGGGACTCGGCCCACACCCGGGCGATGTCCTGTTCGGGGCCATCCCATTCGACCACCCCCTCGGCCCGCCACGCCGCCAGTTGTTCGGGGGGAAGCGAGGACAGGTTGTGAGGGTCGGGTTCACCGACCAGCCGCACCCGGCAGGGCACCCCGCGCCAGCGCAGCAGGCGGGCGGCCAGCACCAGTTCGCGGATGCCCTTGTCGGCCAGCATCCGCGACACCACGGTGAATACCGGCACCCCGTCCGGCTCCGGGCTGGGGCGAAAGACGTCGAGATCGACCCCCGAGCCGCGGATCATCACCACCCGCTCGGGCGGAATGATGCCGTTGGCGACCAGCTTTTCGGCATCGTCATCGTTCTGGAGGATCAGCCGGACCCGGCCCCGCCGGAACAGCAGCCGCATCCACAGCACGATCAGGCGGCGGAACAGCCGGACCCGCAGCCGGCCGGACGTGAACACATAGCCGAGCCCGGCCAGCGCGCACACCACCCGGATCCCGAGCAGCCGCCCGGCCAGCGCGCCATACAGCACCGGCTTCAGCCCGACCGCGTGCAGCAGGCGCGGCCGCAGCCGCCGCAGCAGCAGGAACAGCCGGACCAGGGTCGCCAGTTCGCGCAAGGGATGGTGCGAAACCCGCACCATGTCGAAGGGAACGACATCGATCCCGGCCAGATCGGGCCGGTCCGCCTCGTGGAGGTTGGTGATTAGCAACGACCGCCAGCCTGCACGCCGGCAGCCTTCAGCCAACGGACGACGATGAGAGAGAAAATATGTACTTTCCGTGATCAGGAAAGCGATGTCAGGATGCATGTCGATGCCTGACCTGATCTGCGAAGGTCTAGGGGGCAAAAATGGAAAAGAGGACACGTCTTCACATTTGCGGGCGAGAGTAGCAGCTTTTGCGGGTGACGCAAGGCGAACGCCCGTCACGGCGCGCTGCCGGGAAGGGCCGCGAAAGCGCCCGTCCCTCTGCAGAAAGGCCTGCTGGAGCCCCAATTTCAATTTTCCCGGTTTTTTTGCGGCAACGCGGCGCACCAGGAGGGATTGTCCCGCATCCAGGCCAGCAAGGCCTCCGCGGCCCAACGATGGCCGGCCGGGGTCCAGTGCCCGTCATGGCGGAAATTGGCCGCGCCCACGTCGCCCCCCGCCGCCTTGATGTAATCCCACTGATCGATCACCGGAATGGAGCGCGCGTCGGCCAGTCTCTTCAGGTAATGGAACGGCCCGTCCCCATGGACACGCAACGAATGGGTGGCCAGGATGACGAGGCGGGCATGGTCGGTCTCGGCACGACGTTGAAACTCGTCCAGGGCAAAACCAGTGAAGTCGATCGCCTCCTGAAATACCGGGGGCAAAAAATCCTCGCGTCGAAACGGCTCATCCAGCGCACCGACAGTGGTCGGGACCCATTCCCGCAGCAGATCACGATAACGCGGCCGTGCGACCAGGGTCTGGGTAATCGTCGCCAGGGCAGGATCTGTTTTCGCCTGGGGAAGCATGGCGGCGATCTGAGTCTGCAGCCAGGTCGCAAAGAAAGACCATGGCAGCAGCATATTTCTTGCCGCCCCTCCCGGTTTAGCCGGCAGCAGGTAGCGATTCCAGTCCGGATCGATCGGTTGCAGCCGGATTGTCCCATCCTCGGCCCTGACCGCCTGGACCCGGGGCGAGTGGTCGGGATCCCAGCCGTTGCGAAGCGCTTCAAGCGCCGAGGAATTGTTGGCGAAATCGTTCGCAACGAACACCAGGACGATCAACTTGGGGTGTAGTGACCTAGCGTAATGATCATAAAAGGGAATCTGGTTGAGTTGACCCGTACCGGAATAGCCCCACGCCGAAACCGAAATTCCCGCGGCTGGCATCGCCCGCGCCGCCATCGCCTCAAGAAGGATCTGCACCTTATCGGCCAGGGGAACCTGGGCAGCCTCGACGAAGGAATCCCCGATCAGGGCGACGTGGCAGCCCGCAGCGGCCTGCTCGGGCGTGGGCGGCGTCCGGTCGAGAAACCCCAGCCCATTGCTGCGTTGCGCAACCCAGAAATCGAGATGGTTGGTATGGCGAATCTCGGCATCGGGTTCAAACAGAAATCCGACGGCGGGATCAAACCGGCTAGGCCAGTGCTCGGAGGGAAAGGGCTGGGTCAGGCGCAGGTAGGCCTCGCCCGCCCCGAACACCAATGCGAGCCCGGCGATCAGCACCGCGAGGTTGATGCCAACGAGAGCGAATCCGGCCCGGAACCGTGCCATCCGCGCCGACGACATCCCGCATTTGGCCAGGAAGCGCGCCAGATGAACACGACCGATCCATCCCGCCGTCACCAGACAGACAAGGCCGATCGGCCCCAACCACCAGGGGAACCGCGCGATGCCGGTATAGGTGTAGACACGCCCATTGACGCGGGGATCGCTGTTGTCCGAACTGGAAAAGACAAGCCCCCGCCTCCAGTGGGAATAGCGCCCAGCCCCGGAATCCGCAATGTCGGCATGCAGACTGTGCGGCGGCCCGAGAAGGCGACCGTCCTCGCGCAATTCGAGTCCTGAAACGTCGGGAGCCCGCAGGTCATCGCCTTCGATCAGGCGCCCCACCCCTGACAGACCGACCCGGAAGCCGGGGCCGTCATTGGCAACGGGAGCGATCTGTTGCGGGATCAGGGTACGTTCGACCGGAAATCGCACCAGGAACAGTGCCAGCGCGAGGATGCCCGCAAAAGCCAGTGCCCCGGCGATCCATCCGGCCCGCCGCCCCGCCCTGGCGGAATCCGACACGATCTTCGCTGTCATGGTCTCAGTCGCCCCCGTCTCTGTCTGAACCGCTTCGCTCGTCACCACGTCGCCCCCCCCCTGAAGGTGCGAACAAGACACCGGAGCCGCCGGGACCACGGTCTGGATCCTGGTCCGCCCCCGGAGAGCATAAGGATGTGGCAAGGTGAGCCTACTGATGCCGAACTGAGCCACCGAACCGGTGGTCATGGCCCGGCCGAGACTTTCGACAATCGGGTTCACCCTGTCAACCGCCCGCTCCGCACCGGCCCCACAAACGATTGGCTGAAAAGGGCAGGAACATCCTCTGGTGTCAAAGCCGTAGCTCGGCTGCTATATAGCTCGGGTCTTTACGTGGACAGGATAATCGTGAATGTGCGGACTGGCGGGGCTGAAGCTTCTTCCCGGCGCGGTGGCGGATCCACCGCTTGAGCCCCGGGTCCGGGCGATGATCGCGCCGCTCGCCCATCGCGGCCCCGATGGCGAGGGCGTGTGGGTCGATGCGGCGGCGGGCATCGGCCTGGGCCATCGCCGGCTGTCGATTCTCGATCTGTCGCCGGCGGGAGCCCAGCCGATGGCCTCCGCCTCCGGCCGGTTCGTCATCGCCTATAACGGCGAGGTGTTCAACCACGCCGAACTGCGGCGCGACCTGGAGGCGACCGGCGCCCGCTTCCGCGGCCATTCCGACACCGAGGTGATCCTCGCCGCCTGCGAACGCTGGGGGCTCGACGCCACCCTGCCCCGGCTGATCGGGATGTTCGCCCTGGCGCTGTGGGACCGCACCGGACGCAGCCTGACCCTGGTGCGCGACCGGATGGGGGTCAAGCCGCTCTATTGGGGCCGGGTCGGGACGGCGATCGCCTTCGCGTCCGAACTGAAGGCGCTGCGCGCCCTGCCCGAATGGCGGGGCGAGATCGACCGCGACGCGCTGACCGCCTATCTGCGCTATTGCTACATTCCCGCGCCGCATTCGATCCATCGGGGCATCCGCAAGCTCGAACCGGGCTGCCTGGTGACCGTCGCCGCCGACGGCAGACTGACCGAACGGCGTTACTGGGATACAAGGGCGCTGCTGGCGGGCGCGACCCGCCGCCCCGCCAACCTGTCCGATGCCGAGGCGACCGATCGGCTCGATGCCCTGCTGCGCGACGCGGTGGCACGGCGGATGGTCGCCGACGTCCCGGTCGGCGCCTTCCTGTCGGGCGGGATCGATTCCTCGGTGGTGGTGGCGCAGATGCAGGCGGCCAGCGACCGCCCGGTTCACACCTTCTCGATCGGCTTTGACGAGCCCGAATACAATGAGGCCGATCACGCCGCCGCGGTGGCCCGCCATCTCGGCACCCACCACACCGAACTGATCGTCACCCCGGCCGAGGCGCGCGAGGTGATTCCCGAGCTGCCGCGCTGGTATGACGAGCCGTTCGGGGATTCCTCGCAGATTCCGACCCTGCTGGTCAGCCGGCTGGCGCGGAGCGGGGTCACCGTCGCCCTCAGCGGCGACGGCGGCGACGAGCTGTTCGCCGGCTACACCCGTTATTTCGTCGCCAACCGGCTGTGGCAGCCGCTGGGGCGGCGCGCCGCCTGGCTGCGGCCGCTGGCACGGCGGGCGATCGGCACGCTGACCCCGCGCCAGTGGGACATCCTGGCCCGGCTGGTGCCGGGGCGCTGGCGGCCGCCCCATTTCGGCAACCGTCTCTACAAGCTGCGCGAGGCGATCACGGCGCGGGGGCCAAACGAGTTCTACCGCCCGCTGCTGACCCATTGGAGCCGGCCGGAAGATCTGGTGCCGGGCGGACACGAGCCGCGCCATCTGCTCGATGACGCCGATCTCGCCCGCGAGGTGCCCGATCCGGTCGAGCGGATACAGTTGATCGACATGCTGACCTATCTGCCCGACGACATCCTGACCAAGGTGGACCGGGCCAGCATGGCGGTCGGCCTGGAGGCGCGGGTGCCGCTGCTCGACCATCGCTTGGTCGAATTCGCCTGTTCGCTGTCGCCCGATCAGCGGATCCGCGACGGCCAGGGCAAATGGTTGCTGCGTCAGGTGCTGTACCGTTATGTTCCCCCCGCGCTGATCGACCGGCCCAAGATGGGGTTCGGGGTGCCGATCGGCCTGTGGCTGCGCGGGCCGTTGCGCGACTGGGCCGAACATCTGCTTGATCCGGCGCGGCTGGCGGCGGACGACCTGTTCGACCCCGCTCCGATCCGCCGGATGTGGCAGGCGCACCTCGATGGGCCGGACAATTGGCAATATCCGCTGTGGGACGTGCTGATGGTCCAGGCGTGGCGGGAGCAGGCATGATGAGTCGGACGCTGATCGCGATCTCCCGCGGTTTGTGGCGAAATCGGGAACTGATCGGGGCGATGATCGGCCGGGAACTGCGGACCCGCCATGCCGGTCAGATGGTCGGAATCGCCTGGGCGTTCGGGCAGCCGGTGCTGCTGATGCTGTTTTACACCCTGCTGTTCGCCTATGTGTTTCCGGCCCGGTTCGTCGGCGAGGGCGGGGTATCGGATTATTCGCTCAACATCCTGGCCGGGCTGGTGTCCTGGCTGGCCTTTCAGGATCTGCTCGGCCGGGCGTCAACCGCTCTGGTGGCCGAAGCCAATCTGGTCAAGCAGATCATCTTTCCCACCGAGGTGCTGCCGATCAAGACCGCGCTGGCCTCGCTGGCGCCCTATGCCGGGGCGCTCGTTTTTACCCTGGCCGCCGCGATCTGGCAGGGACGGTTGGAGTGGACCGCGCTGCTGGTGCCGTGGCTGATCCTGTGCCAAACCGTGGCGATGACCGGGTGCGCCCTGCTACTGGGATCGGTCGGGGTGTTCTTCCGCGATCTGCGTGAGTTCGTCCAATTGTTCTGCACCCTCAATCTGTTCGCCCAGCCGATTTTGTATAATCCGAGCGCGACACCAGACTGGCTTGGTCGGATTCTGGCGGTGAACCCGTTCAGCCATCTGGTGTGGTGCTGGCAGGACGCGCTCAGTACCGGGGCCCTGGATCACGGTTGGGCCTGGATTGCCCTGCCGTTCGAGAGCCTGGCGATCCTGACGCTCGGCGCCTGGGCATTCGCCATGCTGCGCCATCACTTCGGAGATGCGTTATGACGGATCCGTCGCCGTCCGAAACCGGCGGGGTAAGCGAGGCCGACATTGCGATTCGCGCCGAGGGGGTCCGCAAGGTCTATCGCTGCTATGACAGCGCCTTGGCGCCGGCGATCGAAGCGCTGACCGGGAGGCGGCGGCACCGCGAACGGATTGTGCTGGATGGAATCGATCTGACGATCCGCCGGGGCGAGGTGGTGGGGATTCTCGGCCGCAACGGCGCGGGCAAGAGCACCCTGCTCAAGATCCTGGCCGGAACACTGGAACGCAGCGGCGGCACGATCGAGATCAACGGCCGGGTTACCGCGATTCTTGAACTGGGATCGGGATTCCATCCCGATTATAGCGGTCGTGAGAACATCCTGATGGGAGGGATGTGCCTCGGGATGAGCCGACGCGAGGTCGCAAGCAAGCTCGACTCGATCATCGACTTCGCCGAACTGCGCGAGGTGATCGACCAGCCGTTTCGGACCTATTCGACCGGGATGCAGGCCCGACTGACGTTCAGCACCGCGATCAGCGTCGATCCCGACATCCTGATTATCGACGAGGCGCTGTCGGTCGGCGATGCCCGGTTCCAGATGAAATGCTTCAACGCCATGCGGCGGCTGATCGAGCGAGAAAAGACGATTCTGTTTGTGTCGCACGACGTCAATTCCATCACGGCGCTGTGTGACCGTGCGGTGATCCTGGATGGAGGACGGATCATTTTCAATGGGATAGCCGAGGAGGCGGTAAGTCGTTACCATCAATTACTATTCGACCCTCATCCGGTGACACCACCCCCAATATCATCCTCGACTGGAGACAGCCTTCGCAAGGCCCCATACCACACCCGTTACGGTGACGGACCGCTTCAGTTAATCTCCTGGGGGGTGCAGGGTCCACAAGGGAAGACTACACCTTCAGTCGCGGTCGGGAGCCGCTGTTCCCTCTTCATGACCCTTCACTGTCACCAAGACATTGACGCTTTCAGCGCTGGATTTGTTATCAAAGACCGCCGGGGCATCATCCTCTGGGGTCTGAACAATTACACGGCGGGCAGCCGCCTGTTTGCGGCGAAACAAGGTGAACTGATCTCAATCCGCGTCGATTGCACCATAAGAATTGCCCCCGGCGAGTATTTTCTCACTGTGGGCACCGCACTTCCGGACGGCAAACGCATAGATTTTATCGAGAACGCAGAATCAATAAAAATTGAAGGGGAAGTTTCAGTCATAACAGATTCCCTTGTTTGCATGGACGAGTCATTGCACATGAAAATATCCAGAAAAACATGAGCCGTATATTTTTGATGCCTAGCAACAGCATTTACATGAGTATTTCGAAAAGATTGGGCCCGTGCCGATGTCAATTCTCAGCTCTTTTTTTTCATTTTTAACGCACTCGCTTCCCCAGAAACAGGGGAAGCCGGGGGGGGAGGGAAGCGTTCTCACCTTATCCCTGGCAGAGGAGCCAGGTGATTGGTCTCGTCTGCGCAGAGCTCAACTCTTGTTACTCCATGAACCCGAAGCGACAGAGGAGTTTCTCGACGCGGTAGCGGCCAAAGCTCCCGATTGGCTGGGAGACAGTGACAGCCTGCTTCTGGATGCGGGACGATTCCTCGAGGGGAAGACCTGGGCGGTACCATCGATTAGCTCTAAACATCTGCCACGAGTTTTGATGGTCAGACCAACACGGCTGACACGGCAGCGTCTGCTTAAGCTGTATCAAAGCGCAAGAAAAGGCATTTTCCAAAACACGCCATGCCTTAACCTGGATTATTCAGAATCCCACAAAATACTCTCTAAATATTCTGATTACTACTATCAAGCAGGCCTGCTGATTTCAGATTTCTGCAATCTGAAGTGCCGCATGTGCATGTTTCATAGCGAAGACGGCACGGACTATTCGTTCAAGGACCTTCGTCTGCCTCAACCCAAGACATTGATGTCTCTGGACACCAGTCGATCCTATCTTGAACAATTACCGCCCGGAACGAAGGTATTGTTTTCGGCGGCAGGGGAAGTTTTTGTCCACAAACAAGCCGGTGAGATCCTGGAGCAGGCACGGCATCTTCCGATCGAGCCGATGGTTTTGACCAATGGCCTACTGCTGGATGATGAACGAATAGACACAATTCTGCGTGTGGGCCTGACCAATGTCATCATCAGTGTCGATGGGATCGATCCGGAAACCTATCGCGCCAACCGGGTTGGTGGCGAATTGGAAACCGTGTTGGCCAACATCAGCCGTCTAAGGGAGCGCGCCCGTGCCGCCGGGGCAAAGGTAACGATCGGGGTCAACATGGTGATGTTCCAATCGTTCGAAGGCGAGATCAGTAGGATCCTTGAATTCTGGCGCGGCAAGGTGGATCGAGTCGGATTCCTGGCTGAACGACTGGATCATTTTGGCAAACCCCGAAAAATCCTGACCGAGCATTCCCCCGGAATTCCCTATTGCTTCGCCCCATTTGAAGGTCCCTTGCTGCTTTCTGACGGTCGGATCGCCCCCTGTTGCAGTGTCGCAATCAGCAGTTGGTTTATCGACATGCCCTGGCTGTATCGCCTTGACCGGACCCCGTTGCAGGATGCTGTGCGTGGATATCGGAGGATGTTAACCGATCCCAACAGCCCATTGCGCGGGATATGTGCCGCATGTCATTTCGGAGACAACAGTTACTGGCTTGGCTCCCGTTCGCCGTTTGGAGAAATCCACGAGCTTGCAGACCCCAGTGCCGCCCCCCCCGGCTCAATACCCTGACGCAAGAAAATAAAGACAAGGGAATAGCCCAAAATGGGAATCTCGATCAATCTCATTCCCCTGTTGCTGGATTCCCTCCAAGCCCACCATCTCGGCGGCGCGGTTCTGATGCTCGGTCGACAGGTGGTTGAAATCGATCCAGATGGGCTTGCCGTCCTCTTACACCGGGAACGTTTCCCCCCGACGCTCGGGCCAGACCAGTGGGACCAGGAAGCGGATCGGGTCACCCCGGAATCCTTCTTTCGTGCACTCGGCTTCGCCTCGGTGGCCAGTCTTGATTTCGACGGGAAAGAAGGGGCGGAGATCGTGTTCGATCTCAATCGCCGGGACACCCCCCCCGACTTGGTCGGCTGCTGTGACATCCTGTTCGACGGAGGAACTCTTGAGCATGTTTTCCACCTGCCGAACGCGCTGCTCCATTGTGGGAATCTCTTGCGTAACGGCGGGCATTTCGTCCATGTCGGCCCAATGAATGGTTACGTGGACCACGGTTTCTTCCAGTTTTCGCCAACATTCTGGTTTGACTGGGCGGATGCCAATGGCTGGCGGGTGGTGGAGTCCGTAATGGTGCGATTGCCGTCACGTCACCGACGTGAACCGCCCCACTGGCGCTTCAGTTGCCTACGGCCAGGTCAGTTCGGCACGGTCGGCGACTTCGATGACGCCCCATATCTGCACTTCATGATTGCCAGAAAGGATGCCAACACCCGTTCGGATCGCCTCCCTGTCCAGCGGATCTATGCCGGAACTTCAGCCCCGCCGGAAACGGCTGAATTAAGGCATTTCGCACCGTTTGCGGTCACAGAGACCGGACAGCGCTGTCCTATCGCCACGAAGAGATGGGCCGAGCGGTTGCGTGCCGGGTTTCAACGTAAGGAATAACAGGATGCGTGAGAAGTTGGCTCGCTGGCTCGAGCGATGGGTGATGACCAAGGCGGGTGAGATTCTGGGACTGGGTGACGGGACGCGCGACACTTTGCTCGGGCTCACGGTTGGCGGAGAGGGGGGGACCGAGGAGCAACGCTACCGTTTGGCCGAAGCCCTCGCCGCCAAGGTCTATCCAAAGTACAAATTTAGCGAGCTTGGCCGTATTTTCCTTGAAGACGAGGAGTTCATCGCCCTGTACCGACGAGCGATGGATCCTGACAACTGGCATTCGCTTGATCGAAAATATACACTTTACCAAATTGCCCGTGCGGTATCGTTCTTGGGCGGAGACGCCGCCGAATGCGGTGTATATAAGGGCGGGTCCGCCTTGTTATTGTGCTTGGCCTTGAGAGAAGTCGGACGGACGGTGCATTTGTTCGACTCATTCGAGGGATTGTCGGCACCGGAGACCTGTGACGGATCCTATTGGTCGGAAGGGGCCCTGCGCGTCGGCGAAGAAAAATTGCGCGAAACCCTGGCGCCGGTTGACAATTACCGGATCTATCGCGGCTGGATTCCCGAGCGTTTTCCCGATGTGACCGACATCCGTTTCAGTTTCGTCCATATTGATGTGGACATCTATCGCCCCACCTTGGATTCCCTCTCTTTTTTCTATGACAGGATGCTCTCCGGAGGGGTTATTTTAATGGACGATTATGGCTTCAGCAGTTGTCCCGGCGCCAAGCTGGCCGCCGACGACTTCTTTTCCTCCCGCCCGGAACGCATCGTCATGTTGCCGACCGGCCAAGCCCTGGTCATCAAGCAGTGAGCGGCGATCCTTTACCGCCGCCCGGCCGTCATCATTGGACCGAGCGGAGTATCGGGGATTTCTGGGATCGTGTCGCCCAGACCCGACTGACCGAATTGTCCTTTGCCCGCGGGGCCGCACCGAGTTTGCTCAAGTTGTTTCCGCATTATCTCCGATCGGACGGGAACCATCTCGATTTCGGCGGTGGCGACGGCGATCTCGCCGCGGCTCTGATCTCGGCTGGGTTCAAAACCGCCCTGTACGAACCAAGCGCCCAGCGCAGCGAAGCGGCGCGGCAGCGGCTGGGAGGGCTGCCGGGCTTTCTCGGGATTGAAGACGGCACCGGGGGACGGCGCTATGATGTCGTATTTTGCCTTGAAGTGATTGAACACGTCATGGAAGATCAATTGCCGGGATTTCTGAATCGAGCCGCGACATTGGTCAAACCGAGCGGCCATTTGATCCTGACGTGTCCCAATGCGGAGGATCTTGATCTCGATTCCTGTGTTTGCCCCGAATGCGGAACTTTTTTTCATCGCTGGCAACATTTACGCAGTGTCACGCCGGGCTGGCTGGTCGATCAACTGAACTCGGTAGGGTTTGATCGGGCTTGGCTTGGCCTCGTCGGATTTGATCCTGCGGCGATCGAGTCCTGGGTCGGGCAACGGGCGGCGGCTGCCGTTCCGCCTCGGCGACGCTGGCTTCCATGGCGACGAACCATGGAAGCCAGCCCGGTGCCGCCGCCTTCCGCTAACCAGCCCGATGCGGTGATCGGCAATGCCGCTCGGATTGTTTTCGTCGGAACCCGGCGCCCATGAGTCGCGGAATGCGTGTGGTGCTGGCCGGTGGCAGCCTGGGTCCCGGCGGGGCCGAACGTCAATTGGTGTTGACCGCACAGGAACTGGCCGCCGATGAACGGGTCGCGGCGATCACGGTCCTCTGTCAGAATTTGACGGCGGCGCGGGCGGACTTCTACCGGCCCGCCCTGGTCGGATTGGATCGCTGCCGGGTGATTGAGTTTCTGCCCGAGGCCTCTCCGGCCCGGCAGGCCATCCCCGGCAACCTCGAAAGTCTGTCCGGTATTTTGCCCCCTTGGGTGATCACTGAAATTTGCGCTTATGCCCGTTGGTTCCGCCACGAACAGATCGACGTGGTGCAATGCTGGCAGGACCACATCAATGTCACCGCCGGGTTGGGAGCGTTGGTCGCGGGCATTCCCAGAATCGTCCTCAACTGCCGCAATTCCAGCCCGCCCTTTTTCGCCTATTTTCAGCCCTGGATGTGGGACGCCTACCGGGTTCTGCTGGCCAGCCCCTCGGTTGCGGCGATGGTCAACAGCCGAGCCGGGGCGGAGGATTATGCCGCGTGGCTGCACCTGCCGCCCGATCGGTTCCGGGTGGTGCCCAACGCCTTCGCCCCTTCGTTCTATCGCCAGCCCGAGGCCGGTGCCGGCGCCGCGTTGCGCCGCGATCTGGGGGTCGCCCCCGCAGCCCGGCTGGTCGGAGCGATTTTCCGCCTCGCTGACGAGAAGGATCCCGGCCTGTGGCTTGAGGTCGCGTCCCGGTTGGCCCGACGCGACCCCGGTGTTGAATTCGTGATTTTCGGTGATGGCATTCTCCGCCCCTCGGTCGAGGTTGCCGCCCGGACCGCGCTTGGCAATCGGATCCGCCTGCCCGGCTTGGTTCCCGACGCGCTGATTGCCCTGTCCTGCCTTGATCTGTTCCTGCTGACCTCGCGGCAGGAAGGGCTGCCCAACGTACTGCTGGAAAGTCAGTGGATGGGGGTGCCGGTGGTTGCCACCGCCGTTGGCGGCTGCGCCGAGGCGATCCTGCCCGGTGGCGGCACGGTGGTCGGGCGCGATCCGGCTCTGCTGGCGGAGGCCTGCGAGCATTGGCTGGCGGCTCCCCGCCCCGACCGGGCGGCGTTACGGGCGGCGGTCGAGGCGCGCTTTTCTCCCGCGGCGATGGGCGCCGCCACCTGGGCTGCCTTTTCCACCCCTCCCGACCTGCCGCTGGCACTGACGCGGTCGGACCAGGGGGGGGCGATCTATCAGCCGATCGCCGGTTCACTGCTGGTGGTGATGGGATTCCAAAGTCCCTTGGGCGATTTCGCGAGAGAGCTCGAGGCCGTCACGGCGTTGCTGCCATCCTGTTCAGGCCGGATCCGAATGATTGTCGGCCCCAACCAAGCCGACTGGGACGAGGCGTGCCTCCGCTTCGGCCCCAACCCTCGCGTTGCCTTGGAACGCTGGAGTGAACAGGGCGGGTCATCCCCGGGGACCGGGACGTTGTCGGCCGTGCTGGCGCCAGAGCGGTTCGCCTGGGCCAACCAATTGCGAGGCAGTGGTCAATGGGCACGGATCGCCAACGAGATCGCCGCCTTCCGTCCCGAGCGGCTTTGCGTTCTCAGCGCGCCGATGTTCGCTCCTGGCGGGGTGGCCGGGCTGGCGATGGGGGTGGAG
Source organism: Phaeospirillum tilakii (assembly GCF_042683125.1). Taxonomy (NCBI): domain Bacteria; kingdom Pseudomonadati; phylum Pseudomonadota; class Alphaproteobacteria; order Rhodospirillales; family Rhodospirillaceae; genus Phaeospirillum; species Phaeospirillum tilakii. Next base: position 5,797 of record NZ_JBHUIY010000037.1, on the reverse strand, counting down.
AGGATTGATCTGGTTCCACCGGAGCCGCGCCGGATCTGGTGCCGCCCCCCTCCGGCAGAGATCGAGGTCGGAGCGGCGGTCGCCGACGGTCGGGTTCGCCTGCTGCCCTCCACGTGCGGGGGGACTCGCCGGCCGGTGACGCTGCGGATCAAGCGGCTGATCACGCGAGGCAAAGGCGCGGTGGTCCATCTTGGGCATCGCCTGGCAATGTGGATCTGGCGGACACGATCGCACCTACCGGGTGTCATTCCCGCTTTGCTTGAGGCGCTGTCGGCAAGGTCATTGCGAGAGTTCTGGGCGGCGGCTCTCGCCTGTGGCGGCACGGAAGGCAAGCCATCGTCCCGGCGATTGCTGGTGGTTGGCACCCTCGGCCCCGGGGGAGCTGAACGCCAGGCGATGCTGACCCTGATCGGACTGCATCGGCGGCGGGACCATCCCTACGCCCTGCTGGGGCAGTATCTTGATGCGCCGGGCAATCGCTTTTTTCTCCCCCAGATCGAGCAGGAGGGAATCGACGTCTACCTTCCCATGCCCGATCCGGATGACAAGGAAGCCGCCTCGTCCGTCACCGCCGCCCTGGCCGAAGCCGAACGGTTACCGCTGTCGTTGAAACAGATCGGCGGCTTTCTGCGCGCCTTCGACCGGCTGAAACCGGAACTGGTCCATCTCTGGCTGGATGACATCAACGTCAAAGCCGGACTGGCCGCGGTTGCCGCCGGAGTGCCGCGCATCCTGCTGTCAACCCGCAGCCTGCCGCCTTATCGCTTCAGCTTCTTCCTGCCTTACATGCGGCCAGCCTATCGCCTGCTGGCGAACGCGCCCGGCGTGGTGATGCTCAACAACAGCGAGGCCGGAGCACGCGCCTATGAACGCTGGCTGGGGCTGCCGCCCGGTCGGATCACCGTGGTGCGCAATGGGTTTGATTTTGCCGCCCTGGGCGAGGGAAGGCGGGATGCCCGACGGCAGGAGTACCGCCGGACGCTTGGTTTGGCGGAATCGGTACCGCTGCTCGGCACGGTGATTCGCCTTGGCGTGGAAAAACGCCCCCTGTTATGGCTCGACATCGCACAAGCGGTGCGGCGGTCCTTGCCGGACTGTCATTTCCTGATCGTCGGCGATGGGCCGCTCCGTCAGACGGCAGAAGAGCATGCCCGGCGGGCCGGATTGGCCGATGCGGTTCATTTCGTCGGGCATCAGCGCGATACCGTGGCCGCGATGGCGGCGATGGACCTGTTCCTGTTGACCTCGGCGACCGAAGGCCTCCCCAACGTGCTGATTGAAGCCCAGGCGATCGGAACTCCGGTGGTCACCACTCCGGCCGGCGGGGCCGGGGAAACCCTGGCGCATGGCGAAACCGGCTGGCTGCTGGAACGCGACGACGCGCCCCATGCCGCCGAGGTCGTGCTGCGCCTGCTGCGCGATCCCGAATGGCGTCGTCGGGCGGGGGAACAGGCCCGCGCGTTCGTCCGGCAACGTTTTGGGCTTGAGCGGATGCTGGCCGAGACACTGGCGCTTTACCCCGACCAAAGTTCGAATAACAACAAGACATAAAACAAGCGATTCCTCACAGGGTTCCCGGGGCGGCGAGGCAGGTCCGCCCACCATCGCTGGTCGCACCAACACCGCTCATTCCGGCCCCCTCCCGTGTTGGGCACTCGCCCAGACCCTTCATGTGGGGTGATGCCCCCCTTGAAAAACAGGGGAGGTCTGGAGGCTCAGCCTCCAGGCGGGGAGCGGGGCGGCAGCCCCGCAGCGGGTTGACATCCGCGCCGGTGAGATCTGCACGGAACGAACGGGGGCCGCCTGGGCGAGCAGCGGCGATGCTTACCGGCATCAGCCTGCAAAGCGCCCGGGATTGAGGCTGGCATCGAACCTGATCCCACGCTGCGGTGATGGCAGTTCGAAGCCGCGCGCCTCGTAGCGCGACAGCCACGGGGCGCCGAGCGCCCCTCCCAAACGAAAATGGCGCCGTCCCCTTCGCGGGAACGGCGCCATCCTGTTTTCAGCTCACCCCTGAGGGATCAGCGGCTCCACCAGCCGCGCCGACGCGGCGCGACCGGCAGCGGCGCCGCCGCCTCGGCCTCGGCCGGAGCGGCTTCGGCCGCCACCGGGACCGGCGCGGCCACCGGGGCCTCGGGCGCCGGAGCCGTCACCGGCTCAACCGCCGCCGGCGCGGGCTCGGCCACCGTCACCGGCGCGGCTTCAACCACCGCTTCCGGGGCCGGCTCGACCGCTTCCGCCTTCTTGCGGGTGGTGCGACGCCGCTTCGGCTTCTCTTCCGCCACCGGCTCGGGCGCGGGCGCCACCGGCTCGGCCCTCTCGGCCTTCTTGCGCGGCGCCCGCCGCCGCTTCGGCTTCTCTTCCGCCGCCGGCTCGGGAGCCGGCTCAGCCACGACCTCGGCCGTCACCGGTTCCGCCGCCACCGCTGGCGCGGGCTCGGGCTCGGGCGCAGGCTCGCTCACCGGCTCAACCGCGACAGGCGCCTCGGCAACCACCGGCGCGGCAGCAACCACGACCTCGGCTGCGGCTTCGACGACCGGGGCGGTCTCGGGCGGGGCGGTCTCGGCCGGGACATCCTCCGACGGCGCATCGCTGGACGGCACCGCCGCCACCGCGTCGCCCTCGGGGGCTTCGCCTTCGCCGAACTCGGACGCGGGCGCCTCGCCCTCACCCTCGCCGAACTCGTCGCGCCGCCGCCGGCGCCGGCCACCACGCCGGCCCCGCCGACGCTTGCGCGGCTGGTCGCCCTCGCCGCCTTCGCCGGTCTCGCCGCCGTCGGCCGCGTCGTCCTCGCCGTCCTCGTCGCTCTCGGCGCCTTCGGCCCCGGCATTGTCCTCATCGACCGCCTCGTCCTCGGCGGCGGTCAGCGGCGACGGCGCGGACTCGGCGCCGTCACCGGCCCCCTCGCCCGTCCCTTCGCCGCCCTTGCGCTTGCGGCGGCGGCGGCGGCGGCGCTTGCCGCCATTGCCCTCGCCCTCGGCGCCATCCTCGCCACGCGGCACCTCGGCCTCGGCCTCGCTCTCCTCGGCCTCGTCCTCTTCCTCCTCGACCGGTTCGGCTTCCTCGGCCGACAGGCGGGCGGCGAGATTGTCGTCCATCGTCACCGCGACATGGGCCGGCTCGTCGGTCCGGGCCTCGGCCTTGATCCGCTCCATCCGGAAGGCGGGCGGGATCAGATCGTCATCGCCGGCCAGCTGGACCGCGAAATCGTAGCGGGCCTCGATCGCCGCCAGCGCGGCGCGCTTCTGGTTGAGGATGTAGAGCGCGATCGGGGTCGGCACGAACACGGTGACCTCGGACGAGCGGCGGCGGATGCCCTCTTCCTCGATCGCCCGCAGCACATGGACCGCGGCGGATTCGACCGACCGCACCAGCCCGGTGCCGCCGCAATGGCGGCAGGGGACGAAGGTGGTTTCCTGCAGGCTGGGGCGCAGCCGCTGGCGCGACAGTTCAAGCAGGCCGAAGGCGCTGATCTTGCCGACCTGGATCCGGGCGCGGTCGTTCTTCAGCGCCTCCTTGATCCGGCGCTCGACCGCGTGGTTGTTGCGGCTCTCCTCCATGTCGATGAAGTCGATCACGATCAGGCCGGCGAGGTCGCGCAGGCGCAGCTGGCGCGCCACCTCGTCGGCGGCCTCCAGGTTGGTCTTGAGCGCGGTTTCCTCGATGTGGCGTTCGCGGGTGGCGCGACCGGAATTGACGTCGATCGCCACCAGCGCCTCGGTCTGGGCGATGACGATGTAGCCGCCCGACTTCAACTGCACCACCGGGCTGTGCATCGCGTCGAGCTGGGTCTCGACCTGATAACGGTGGAACAGCGGCATCGCCGGGTCCTTGTAGGGCTGGACCTTCTTGGCGTGGCTGGGGGTCAAGAGCCGCATGTAATCCTTGGCGAGGCGATAGCCTTCGTCGCCATCGACCAGCACCTCGTCGATGTCGCGCGAATAGAGGTCGCGGATCGAACGCTTAATCAGGCTGGCTTCCTCATAGACCAGGGTGGGGGCGCTGGAGCGCAGGGTCAGTTCGCGCACGCTCTCCCACATCCGGATCAGATATTCGTAATCGCGGCGGATCTCGGTCTTCGAACGCTCGGAGCCGGCGGTGCGGATGATCACCGCCATCCCGTCCGGCACGTCGATCTCGTTGGCGATCGCCTTCAGCCGGCGCCGGTCGGTGGCGCTGACGATCTTGCGCGACACCCCGCCGCCCCGGGCGGTGTTGGGCATCAGCACGCAATAGCGCCCGGCCAGCGACAGATAGGTGGTCAGCGCCGCGCCCTTGTTGCCGCGTTCCTCCTTGACCACCTGCACCAGCATGATCTGGCGGCGCTTGATCACTTCCTGGATCTTGTAATTGCGCAGCAGGCGGGCGCGGCGGCGCTCGCTTTCGGCGTCGTCGTCGCCGCCGACGGTCTCGACCGGCTGGGCGCGCTCGCCCTCGGCGGCCTCGGCGGCCTCGCCCTCGGCCGGCTCGTCGCGGTCGGCGGCGGCCTCGTGCATCCCCTCGGCGCGCTGGGCGGCGAGCAGGGCCTGACGATCGGCGACCGGGATCTGGAAATAGTCGGGATGGATCTCGCTGAAGGCGAGGAAGCCATGGCGGTTGCCGCCATATTCGACGAAGGCCGCCTGGAGCGACGGCTCGACGCGCACGACCTTGGCGAGGTAGATATTCCCCTTCAGCTGGCGCTTGGTGGAAGTTTCGACGTCAAGCTCTTCGAGGCGCGTTCCATTGACCACGACCACCCGGGTTTCCTCCGGGTGGGTGGCATCGATCAACATCCGTTTGACCATTAAATCCATATCTCCGTGGCGCCACTCGCGGCGCAAGGCGCGCCAGAGGGCTGCTGTCTGATCGGGCGAAGCCGGCGCGCCGCCAGGGCGCGTGATCGGTCGGCATGCCGACGAGGCCGGGCCTGTCTGCGGCGGAAACCATCATCATCGGGGGATGAGGAACGGGCGACATGGTCGGCGGCAACCTGATCACGGGCGTCACGCCCGGCTTCGAATTCGAAACTGGCACCGCAGGCCGAAGCCGGGCGTCTCGCCCGGATCGCGTCTCGCGCGAACAGGCGCTCCGCCACCGTCCGCGAACGGACGAACGGACTTTGCGTGCTGATGACGCATTAAAATAGCGAGAGTTAACGCTTTCGACAACGCTCTTGTTGCGACCGGGGCCGGTTGTGGCGGCGCCTTGACGAGACGCGGGGGAAGACTGTTCGAAATCAAAGACTTTTTTAAATTGAGATCACGATAATGTCTGCGGTATAGCTGAAGCCGATTTCCGGAGTTCGGCGCTCGCTGACGGGTGGGCATGGTGGGAAAACGGTATGCCACGGGGCCGGTGCTGGCCCTGGCTGCGCTGCTGGCGATGGCGGCGGCGGCCCCTCCTTGTGCCGCTGCCACGGCCTCTGGCGCGCGCCTGGGTCAGCGCGGCGACGGGGTGACCCGTTTCGTCACCGATCTGTCCGACAAGGTGGCGTTCCGCGTCACCGCGATGAGCGACCCGCACCGGATCGTGATCGACGTCCCCAACCTCGACTGGCAGGGCCCGGCCCGGCTGGCCCAGGCGCGCGGCGCGGTCAACGAGATCCGCGGCGGCAGCGGCCGCATCACCCTTGATCTGCGCAAGCCGGCGACGGTCAAGACCAGCTTCCTGATCCCGCCGCGCGACGGGATGGGCTGGCGGCTGGTGGTCGATCTCGACGAAAGCGCCCCGCCGCCCCGTCCGGCCGCCCACCCCGCCCCGCCGCCCCGCCCGGCCAAGCCGGCGGTGGCCGCCGCCGCCGCCCACGAGCGGCCCG
>NZ_JBHUIY010000036.1:0-40609 GCF_042683125.1 Phaeospirillum tilakii | reverse complement strand
CGGTTCGCCCGCCGATACTCACGGCGGGCGGTTTCGGTCCAGGGCATCGATCTCTCTCCGTTTCGTCTCGCAACAAAACGGAATCACAACCCTCTGAAACCGCTCAACTCTTTTTGAGTTGGGCTCTAAGCTGGAGTGGCCGGCAATCTACCGTGACGATCTCGTTAATACATGTGCCATACTATTCCGTGGCGCATTTAACCAATCAGGAATCACTCCTCTCGATGTAATCGGGTCTGAGGAATATGCCGATTGCTTCTGGGCCGCCTTGGCAAATCAGCCGGGCTGGGGCGAGCCAGCATGGGAGAAAACTAGCCTCCTTGCTCATCCGACCATGCTCAAGGGCATGGCCTTCCTTGTGCGCTCTTTCCACAACGGGGAGGAAGCGCGGGATCGGGAGGCTGCGCACGCTAAGCGGGATGACATTATTAAGGCAATTTCTGATGGCGAGGTGGATTTTTCCCATGACAACCCGCTGTGGCGCGTCTACCTGATGAGCCGTGATGAACGTGAGGCTCAATTCCCTGGGATTGAAGACTACATCACGCCGGATGCTGTCCGCCGGCCCTATGGCATTTGGGATGAAGACACCATCCGGCTCCAACTCGGCACCAATACGCGTGATATATCGCGCTACTTTGCTGATCTTGTGCGTTATCAACTCCGGGACAAGGTCGGCCTCGAACCGCGTCCGGGCCTCGTGTCGTTGAAGAAGAAGTTGGCAGAGGCTGAAGCCGAAAAGTTAGTGGCTTAATGAAGGGCAAGGGCCGGCTTTTGCAGCCGGCCCTTGCCACGTCTGTTTTTGTAGGCGGCCAGAGTTGTCTGGGCGCTAGTTCTGACCAGGGCCACATCCTCGGCGGGGCAGTAGTTTGCGGGCAGGGCATCTTATGTCGGGTGGCGCCCGTCTCAACGCTAAGATGGGGTAATTGACTGTTGACTTTGGCTGAAGACAATCTTCCGGCTCGGGTCTCCGACCGCGTCAGTTGGCGAACAGGAAGAAACAGGTTTCCAGCGGGATCGCGATCAGGATCAGCAGCAGCAGGGCATACAGGTTGAGGCTGACGCCCGGCGCGCTGTCCGGGTCGGCGGAGGGGGTGGGGTCGGGGGCCTTGCCATTCGTCATGATCAGCCTTCTTTGCCAAACAACGCGCCGGGAGGGGGGTGAGGATCTCGACCCGATGTCCCGCCAGCCTGCGTCGTTGCCACTTTTCCTTTCACGTTCGTTGGTTCGTCCCAATCGCCTTGCCGGTGGGCCGTCACGGCTGCCGCGTCCCCGTCGGGGCGGCGCCTTCCCGCGTCCGATATCCCGGCTCTGGTCGATGGTTATGACCCTTCTGTGAACGGGTTCACAGATATAAACCCAAAGTCATAATCACGCAACGGCGAAGGTATATAAAATAAAGCCAAATAGTCGGAAGTTTAAGAAAAATTTTATGCAATTTTGTAGCAAGTCGCGACGCCGCCCCGGCGCGGGAGCGGTCCGGGCCGGGGCGGCGGCAAAAGCGGCCCAATCCGTCGGGCCTATGCTTAAAAGACGGGGGGTGGCTTCCCATCTATGTCGTCGGATCTGTCTCTGCGAGGGGAGGCCGTCGATGCTGTTTCGTGCCCGCACGCCATCCGCCAGTTCCCGTCCGGCCCCGGACGCGGTGGGCGCCGAGCCCCATCTCACGCCGGCGGCGGAGCCCGATCCGCCGTTGCGGGTGCTGACCAGCGATGCCGGCCTGGGTGGCCTCGACGCGGCGTTCTTCCGCTTCGATGGCCGTCCGGCCGCCCTGGTGCTGGCCTTCGTCTCGCCGCATGTCGAGTTCGAGGCGGTGGTGCGCGGGCTGCGCCGGCTGGCCGGGGCGGTGCCGCTGGTGGCGGTCAGCACGGCGGGCGAATTGTGCACCGACGGCGGCGCGGCCTGCGGTCCGTTCTATCGCCCGACCGGGGAATCCTGGTCGAGCGTGGTGGTGCAGGCCTTTTCGCCCACCCTGCTGGCCGAGGTCTGCATCCGCTCGGTGCCGCTGCCCAACGCCGACATCCGCGGCGGCGGCGCTCCGCTCGACCGCGAGGAACGGATCGACCGCATCGTCGACTCGCTCGTCGCCGCCGTGCCGCCGTTCCGGCTCGACCCACGCGACAGTCTGGCGCTGACCCTGATCGACGGGTTGTCCTCATGCGAGAATTATCTGATGGAGGCGGTCTATCGCAGTGGCCGCTTCCCCTGCCTGTTCATCGGCGGCTCGGCCGGCGGCACCTTCGATTTCCGCCGCACCCAGATCCATGACGGCAACCGGGTGGTCGAGAATCACGCGGTGCTGCTGTTCCTCAAGCTGGCCCCCGGAATCGGCTATGGCGTGCTGAAAAGCCAGAATTTCCGCAAGACCGGCCGCTCGCTGGTGGTGGCCGAGGCCGATCCCGACCGGCGGCAGGTGGCGGCGGCGATCGATCTCGACAGCGGTCAGGTCACCCCGATCATCGAGTCGCTGTCGGCGCTGATGGGGGTGACGCCCGACCGGCTGGCCGATCAGCTGGCCGGCCATACCTTCGGCATCGAGATCGACGGCGAACTGTTCGTCCGCTCGATCGCCAGGATCGATCCGACGGAGGGGACGGTGTCGTTCTTCTGCGACATCAATCCCGGCGATGAATTGCTGCTGCTGCAAGCGACCGACATGTTCGAGCAGACCCGGCAGGATCTCGACGCCTTCTTCCGGGGCAAGCCGGCGCCGATCGGCGGCATCGTCAATGACTGCATCCTGCGCCGGCTCAACAATCCGTCCCAGCTCGGCCGGTTCGACCAGCTCTACCGGATCCCGGTCGCCGGCTTTTCGACCTTCGGCGAGCTGTTCGGCATCAACGTCAACCAGACCCTGACCGCGCTGTTCTTCTTCCCGGTGCCGCCGGGCGGGCTGTCCGATCCGTTCCTCGACAGCTTTCCGATCCAGTATTCCCACTTCGCCGGCTATTTCACCCGCGCCCGGCTGGCGCGGATGTCGATCCTCAACCAGTTGCGCTCGCGGGTGATCAAGCGGCTGATCGATCATTTCTCCAGCGGGGCGACCCTGCGCGAACGGATCGAGCAGGCGGTCGGGCAGACCGCCGAGGTCCGCCACACCATCGAGGCGGTGCAGCGGGTGATCGCCGAGAACGCCACGGTCGAGCAGGATCGCAGCGATGGCGACGCCCTGCTCGGCCAGTTCTCCGAACTCGGCCGCTCGGTCGGCGAGTTGCGCGAGATCCTCGCCACCATCGACGGCATCGCCGGCCAGACCAACCTGCTGGCCTTGAACGCCACCATCGAGGCGGCGCGGGCCGGCGAGGTCGGCAAGGGCTTCGCGGTGGTGGCGGGCGAGGTCAAGCACCTCGCCAACGGCACCCGCACCACCCTGGGCCGCACCCAGACCGCGATTTCGGGGATCGAGGCCACCCTGGCCGGCCTGGGCGCCGACATCGACGCCACCCGCGCCCGCTTCGGTCAGGCCCAGGAACGGGTGCGGGGGATGGCCGACGGGCTGCTCGACGTCAATCAGCACACCGCCGCGATCGAGCAGGTGCTGTCGGCGCTGTCGGACCTGATCCGCGACCGCGCCGCCACCCTCAAGACGATCGAACGCGACGTCGGCATCCTCAACCGGCTCGGGGGATGAGGGCCGCCCGCGCGCCTCGCGCGCAATCGCGACGAATCAGCGGGGCTGCCGCCCCGCCCCCCGCTCGGGGCGATGCCCCGAACCCCCTTTGTTTCTGAAAAAAAGGGGGAGGTCCGGAGGCGCCAGCCTCCGGGCGGGGTGCGGGGCGGCAGCCCCGCCGCGAGACGAAGGGTGACACCCTTCCGGCGATGGCGTATCCAGGCGCGATGAGCGACGATGACGATTTCGAGATCTTTCTGGTGGCCCTGCCGGGGCTGGAGCCGCTGTTGTGCGCCGAGGCGCGGGAGCGCGGCTTCCGCGATCCGATTCCGGTCAAGGGCGGGGTGACGATCCGGGGTGGCTGGCCCGAGGTGTGGCGGGCCAATCTGGAACTGCGCGGCGCCAGCCGGGTGCTGGCCCGTTTCGCCGCCTTCCGCGCCCTGCACCTCGCCCAGCTCGACAAACGGGCGCGCAAGGTGGCGTGGGGCCGGGTGCTGCGTCCCGATCAGCCGGTGCGGGTCGAGGCGGCCTGCAAGGGCTCGCGCATCTATCATGCCGGGGCGGCGGCGCAGCGGATCGAACGGGCGATCCGCGAGGAACTGGGCGCCCCGATCGACGCCGACAAGGGGCTGCGCCTGATGGCGCGGATCGAGGACGATCTCTGCACCCTCAGCCTTGATACCTCCGGCGCGCCGCTGCACCAGCGCGGCCACAAGCAGGAGGTCAACAAGGCGCCGCTGCGCGAGACGCTGGCCGCGCTGCTGCTGCGCCGCTGCGGTTATGACGGGCGCGAGCCGCTGCTCGATCCGATGTGCGGCTCGGGCACGCTGGTGATCGAGGCGGCGGAAATCGCCGCCGGACTGGCGCCCGGCCGTTCGCGCGCCTTCGCCTTCGAACGCCTCGCCGGATTCGATCCGGCGGCATGGCGGCGTCTGCGCGCCGCCGCCGCCGCACGGGTCAGCCTGCCCGAGCCGCGCTTTCACGGCAGCGACCGCGACGCCGGGGCGGTGGCGATGAGCCGGGCCAATGCCGAACGGGCCGGGCTGGCCGCCGTCACCGCCTTCACCCAGGTGGCGGTGGCCGACCTGACCGCCCCCGACGGCCCGCCCGGGCTGGTGATGGTCAATCCGCCCTATGGCGGCCGTCTCGGCGAGCGCGGTCAGCTGGCGCCGCTTTATCGCCGGCTGGGCGAGACCCTGCGCGACCGCTTCGCCGGCTGGCGGGTCGGGCTGGTGACCAGCGAGCCGGGACTGGCCGCCGCCACCGGCTTGCCGCTGAGCCCGTCGGGGCCGCCGCTGTCGCATGGCGGCCTGCCGATCACGCTTTATACCGCCGCGCCGCTGCCCTGAACGGGGTCAGGCCCGGGGCAGGGTGAAGCTGACCCGCAGCCCGCCTTCCGGCCGGTTGGCCAGGGTGATCGCCCCGCCATGGGCCAAGGCGGCGGCGCGGGCCACCGCCAGCCCCAGCCCGGTGCCGCCGGTGGCGCGCGAGCGCGAGGTTTCCAGCCGCACGAACGGGGCGAACACCCGCTCGAACGCTTCTTCCGGGATGCCGGGGCCGTCATCGTCGATGGTCAACCGCACCATCGCCCCCGGTTCGGCCAGCCCGACCCGGGCGGCGCCGCCATATTTGACCGCGTTGTCGATCAGGTTGGCCAGCGCCCGCTTCAGCGCCACCGGGCGGCCCTCGATCACCAGCGTTTCCGGGCCTTCGTAAGCGCAGGGGGCGCCCAGGTCCTGCATGTCCTCGACCATCCCCTGGACCATCGCGGCGAGATCGAGCCGCAGGCGCGGCTCGCTGGCGGCATCGTCGCGGGCGAAGGCCAGGGTGGCGGCGATCATCTGCTCCATTTCGGCGAGGTCGGCCAGCATGCGGGCGCGCTGGTCGTCGTCCTCGACGAATTCCGCCCGCAGCCGCAGCCGGGTGATCGGGGTCTTGAGGTCGTGGCTGATCGCCGCCAGCATCTGGGTGCGGTCATGGACGAAGCGGCGGATCCGCCCCTGCATCACGTTGAAGGCATGGGCGGCGCGGCGGACCTCGCGCGGGCCGGTTTCCGGCAGCGGCGGGGCGTTGACATCGACCCCCAGCCGTTCCGCCGCCGCGGCGAAGGTGGCGAAGGGCTGGGTCGCCCGCCGCACCGCCACCAGCGCCGCCAGGGTCAGCAGCACCAGCCCGGCCAGCAGCGGCAGCACGAAACGCGGCCGCCACAGCGGGGCGCCGGGATCGAGCGGCGACAGCACGTTGAGCCAGCTCTGGTCCGACAGCCGCACCGCGATGCGCAGCGCCGGCCCGATCAGGCGGGGCGGGTGCGGCCGGACTCCGTCGCCGGGCGGGCCGCCGTCGGGACGGGCGGACCAGTCGGGCGGCCCGCCCTCGGGCGGCGGTTCGCGGTCGGGGGAGGGGGCGGGCGGGGGGCGATGGCCGCCGGAGGGGAGCGGCGGGCGGCCGAACAGGCCGGTGGCCGGGCCGCCGGTCGGGCCGGGCCGGGTCGAGACCCGGATCTCGCGGCCGTCGAGCCCGGTCTCCAGGGTGGCGCGGACGAAGGCGGCGAAGCCGAAGCTTTCCTCCTCGACCACCACCGGCTGCTCGCCCCAGCCGACGCGGAAGCGGGGGGTGTCGAGCCGGCGCAGGGTGGCGTGGCGCAAGGCGGGGTCGGTCTGTTCGGCCAGGGCGACCAGGGCGGCGACCCGCTCGGCGGCGTTGCGGCCGCCGATCGCCTCCAGCGCCTGCTGGCGCTGGTTCTCGAACAGCAGCACCGAGGCGGTGGCGGTCAGCAGCAGCGCCGACACCAGCACCAGCGCGGTCCGGCCCACCACGCTGTCCGGCCAGGGGCGGCCGAGCGCGCGGCGGAGCCGGCTCATGCCCGTTCGACCAGGGCGGTGAACAGATAGCCGCCGCCGCGCACCGTCTTGATCAGTTGCGGGTCCTTGGCGTCGTCGCCGAGGCGGCGGCGCAGCCGGCTGACCTGGATGTCGATCGAGCGGTCGAACGGGGCGGCGGTGCGGCCACGGGCGTAATCGAGCAACTGGTCGCGCGACAGCACCCGGCGGGGATGCTCGACGAACACCTGGAGCAGCGAGAATTCGCCGGCCGACAGCCCGATCATCACCCCCTCGGGCGACATCAGGTCGCGGGTGGCGAGGTCGAGCACCCAGCCGTCGAACCGCACCCGCGCCCCGGTCGCCGCCGGGGGTGCCGCCTCCTCGGCCGCGCCCTGGGCCCGGCGCAGCACCGCCTTGATCCGGGCCAGCAATTCGCGCGGATTGAACGGCTTGGCGACGTAATCGTCGGCGCCCATCTCCAGCCCGACGATGCGGTCGGTGTCCTCGCCCATCGCGGTCAGCATCACGATCGGCAGGGTGGAGCGGGTCTCGCGCAGGCGGCGGGTCAGCGCCAGCCCGTCCTCGCCCGGCAGCATCAGGTCAAGCACCACCAGATCGACCTTGCGCTCGTCGAGCAGGCGGCCCATCTCGATCCCGTCGCGGGCGGTCGAGACGCGCAGACCGTGCTTGGCGAGAAAACGCGCCAGCAGGTCGCGGATTTCCTGGTCGTCATCGACCACGAGGATATGAGGTCCGGGCTCCATCCTTCCCTTATAGCCGGCCGGGCCGGGCGCTGTCGGTTGGTTTAGCGTAACCGAAGGTAACAGACCACGCCGCCGCTCAGCCCTCCGCCGGCAACACCGCCCAGTCCGGCTGGTGGGCGGTCAGGGTCGCCTCGCCGCAGGTCAGGCCGGCGCCGCCGCCGGCGCGGAACGCCTCCAGCCGGATCAAGGCCAGGCCGCGATCGCCCCGGCTCGACCGCATCTCGCCCGCCTCGGTCTCCCCCGCCAGAATCGGGGTGCCCGGCGCCGGGGCCGGACCGGCGATCGTCACCGGCAGCAGCCGCTTGCGGATCAGGCCGCGATAGCGGGTGCGGGCGGTCAGTTCCTGGCCCATGTAGCAGCCCTTGTCGAAATCGACCCCGTGCAGCTCGTCATGGCCGCATTCCAGCAACAGCCCCTTGTCGATCTCGATGTCGCGGCTGCCGTCGGGCAGGCCGAGGCCGAGCCGGAAATGGTCCCATTCGGCGAAATCAACCGGGGCGAATCCGGCCGCCGCCAGCGCCGCCGCGCCGTCCTCGGGCAGCAGCAGCCGGGCTCCGGCGGCGGCGAGACGGGGATCGACCGCCGCCACGCCTCCGGCGAACGCCACGGCGGCGCCCGCCTCGCCGTCCAGCCCCAGCGCCTCGGCCGCGTCGTCGCCCCAGGCGGCGAACACCACCAGCGGCGCCGCCTCGATCGTCACCTTGGCGCGCAGCCGGTGCAGAGTCAGCTTGCGGGCCAGTTCGTCGCGCCGCGCCGCCTCGGACTCGAGCCACACCCCGCCGGCGCCGTCGTCGAACAGGAAGAGGTCGTGCAGGAACTTGCCCTGGGCGGTCAGCATCGCCGCGAACTGGGCGCGGTCGGGCGCGAGCCGGGTGACATCGTTGCTGGTCAGCCCCTGGAGGAAGGACCGGCAGTCCGCCCCGCCCAATGCCAGCACCGCCCGGTGATCGAGACGGGTGAACCACTTGTTCGTCATCTTTCCTCCACGGCCGGGCCGACGAAAAAAAGCGAGGTCCGGAGCGCCGCTCCGGGCGGGTGCGGGCGGCAGCCCGCCGCACCGCACGGCAGAAGGGTGGAACAAAGCGGCCGGGATGACAAGCCCGTCGCCCCGGCCTATAAAGACTCCCCATGCATGTCACCCTGGTCGATGAATCCGTCGCCTTCGACGGTTTGAGCCCCGCCACCCGCCCGCTCGGCGGGGCGGAGCGGGCTTTCGCGGCTCTGGCCGAGGCGCTGGCGCGGCGCGGTCACACGGTCGAGGCCTTCACCGCCACCCCGGCCGCGCTGGAGGTCGCCGGGGTGCGCTGGCAGCCGTTCGGCGCGCGCCGGCCGTCGCGCACCGACTGGCTGATCGCCTACCGCAAACCCGAGCTGCTCGATTTCGTCGCCAAGGCCGGGCGGCGGGTGCTGTGGCTGACCGGCCCGGCGCGGCAGATGAACGCCGCCCCGGCCCGCGCCGCGCTCGACCGCCACGCTCCGTTCCTGCTGCTGATCGCCGAGGCCCAGGCCAGTTTCGACCGGCGCGGCCTGACCGCCGCGTTGCTGCCGATGGCGGTGACGCCCCCTTATGCCGACGCCGAACCGGCGCCGGCCCGGCCGCCCTACGCCATCGCCACCACCCACCCGGCGCATGGGCTCGACACCCTGCTGACCCTGTGGCGCGAGCGGATCCGCCCGGCCGCGCCCGAGGCCGAATTGTGGCTGTGCTCGGCGCTGCTGGCCCGGGCCGAGGCCGGCGGGGCGATCGATCCCGCCCTCCATCCGGTGGCGCAGCAGGCGCTCGACGCCCGCGCCGACGGGGTGCGGATCGTCCGCCCCGAGGGCGATGTCGGCATGGCCCGCCTCTATGCCGGGGCCAGCGTCCACCTTTATCCCGGCCATCCCGACGAGATGGGGGCCTACACCCTGATGGACAGCCAGGCCTGCGGCTGCCCGGCGGTGGCCCGCCCGCTCGGCGCCGCGCCGGAGCGGATCGCCAACGGGGTCAGCGGCTATCTGGTCCCCGACGACGATTCGTTCGCCAATCTCGCCGCCCTGCTGCTGACCCATGACGACACCCGGGCGCTGCTGGGGGCCGAGGCGCGCGCCCGCTTCCGCCGGCTCGACTGGGACAACGCCGCCGGGGCGCTGGAGGGGTGGTTGCGATGACCCGGCTGCTCCAGGCGATGGCCGGGGCGCCGCAGGGGGGGGCCGAGGCCTTCTTCGAACGCCTCGCCCCGGCGCTGGCCCGGGCCGGGATCGAGCAGCATCTGGCGATCCGCCGCGATCCCGCCCGCGCCGCCCGGCTGCGCGGCCAGGGCCTCGCCGTCAGCGAACTGCGCTTCGGCGGCCGGCTCGATCTGACCACCGGTCCCGGTCTGGCCCGGCTGGCCAAGGAGTTCCGCCCCGACGTGATCCTGGCCTGGATGAACCGCGCCGCCCGCTTCCTGCCGCGCGGCCCCTATGTCCGGGTCGGCCGGCTGGGCGGCTATTACGACCTCAAATATTACCGCCGCTGCGATCACCTGATCGCCAACACCCGCGACCTCTGCACCTGGATCAAGCAGGAGGGCTGGCCTTCCGAGCAGGTCCATTACCTGCCCAATTTCGCCGCCGATCCCGGTCTGGTCCGGCCGCTGCCGCGCGCCGAGTTCGACACCCCGGCCGGGGTGCCGCTGCTGCTGGCGCTGGGGCGGCTGCATCCCAACAAGGGCTTCGACCTGCTGCTCCAGGCGCTGACCTATGTCGATGAGGCGGTGCTGTGGCTGGCCGGCGACGGGCCGCTGAAGGCCGAACTGGCCGCCCTGGCCGAGCGGCTGGGGGTGGCGCCGCGGGTCCGCTTCCTCGGCTGGCGCGACGATGCCCCCCGCCTGCTCGCCAGCGCCGATCTGTTCGTCTGCCCGTCGCGGCACGAGCCGCTCGGCAACGTGGTGATCGAGGCCTGGGCCTCGGCCCGGCCGGTGGTCGCCGCCGCCGCCCAGGGGCCGCTCGAACTGATCCGCCCGGGCGAGACCGGGCTGCTGACCCCGCTGGAGGATCCCGCCTCGCTGGCGGCGGCGATCCTGGCCCTGATCAACGACCCCAGCCGGGCCACCCGCCTTGCCCGCGCCGGCCGCGCCGCGTTCGAGGCCCAGTTCACCGAGGCGGCGGTGGTCGAACGCTACCGCGCCTTCCTCGCCAAGGTCACCCGCTGATGTGCGGCATCGCCGGCCTGATCGGCCCCGACGACACCCCGCCGGATCCGGCGATCCTCGACCGCCTCGCCGAGGCGCTGGCCCATCGCGGCCCCGACGGGCGCGGCCGTCATGTCGCCGGCGGCGTCGGGCTGATCCAGAACCGGCTGTCGATCATCGACCTCGAAGGCGGCCGCCAGCCGATCCTCGACGACGAAGGCAATGCCATCGTCGCCAATGGCGAGATCTACAATTACCGCGAACTGCGCGCCGGCCTGCCCGGGCAGCGTTTCGCCACCGCCTCGGACAGCGAGCCGCCGCTGCATCTGTTCCGGCGCGACGGGCTCGATTTCGTCGATCGCCTGCGCGGGATGTACGCCCTGGCGATCCATCACCGTGCCAGCAACCGGGTGGTGCTGGCGCGCGACCCGTTCGGGATCAAGCCGCTTTATTACGCCGAGGGGCCGTGGGGCCTCGCCTTCGCCTCCGAGCCGGCGGCGCTGCTCCGGGCCGGGCTGGTGGCGCCCCGGCTCGCCCCGCGCGCCCGGGCCGAGCTGCTCCAGATGCAGTTCACCTGCGGCGCCGACACCATCTTCGCCGGGATCCGCCGCGTCGCCCCGGGCGAGACCCTGGTGGTCGAGCGCGGCCGGATCGTCGAACGCCGCCATCGCGCCGCCTTGCCGCCCGGCCGGCCGTTCCTCGCCGGGAACGAGAGCGCGCTGATCGACCGGCTCGACGCCCTGCTGGCCGAGGCGGTCGAGCTGCACCAGCGGTCCGACGTGCCCTACGGCATGTTCCTGTCGGGCGGGATCGATTCCTCGGCGGTGCTGGCGCTGATGGCCCGGCTCAATCCCAACGGGGTGCTGGCCTTCAGTGCGGGCTTTCCCGACAGCGGCGCCCGCGACGAGCGCGCCCAGGCCCGTGCCCTGGCCGAGGCGACCGGGGCGCGTTGCGTCGAGGTGGCGGTGACCGAGGCCGATCTGTGGGCGCTGCTGCCGGCGATCGCCCGGGCGATGGACGATCCCGCCGCCGATTACGCCTGCCTGCCGACCTGGAAACTGGCGGCCGAGGCGCGGAAGTCGGTCAAGGTGATCCTGTCGGGCGAGGGCGGCGACGAATTGTTCGCCGGCTATGGCCGCTACCGCAGCGCGTTGCGGCCGTGGCCGTTCGGGCGGCCGCCGCGCCGGTCGGGGACCTTCGACCGGCTGGGGGTGCTGCGCCCGGGGGTGACCGAGGGCTGGCGTGCGCGGTTTGCCGCCAGCCTTGCCGCCGCCGCGCCCGGCCGCGACCGGCTCCAGGCGGTCCAGGCCGCCGATTGCGCCGACTGGCTGGCCCACGACCTGCTGACCAAGGCCGACCGCTGTCTGATGGCTCACGGCATCGAGGGGCGGGTGCCGCTGCTCGACGGCGAGCTGGCTTCGTTCGCCTTCCGTCTGCCCGACCGGCTCAAGCTGCATCGCGGCAAGGGCAAATGGCTGTTGCGGCGCTGGCTCGATCTCGCTCTGCCGCCGGCCCAGCCGTTCGCCCCCAAGCGCGGCTTCACCGTCCCGGTGGGGGAATGGATCGGGCGGCGGCCGGAGCTGGGGGCGCTGCTGGCGCGTCAGCCGGGAATCGAGGAGATCTGCCGGCCCGGTGCGGTCGAGGCGCTGTTCCGCGATCCCCGGCCGGAGAACGGCTTCGCCCGCTGGAGTCTGCTGTTCTATGCGCTGTGGCACCGGGCGCATATCCTCGGGCGGGGCGGGGAGGGCGATGTGTTCGACAGCCTCGGCGAGAGTCCGGCCTGACGGCCGGTGGCGTGGGCGCTGCCCACACCCGCCAGGGGCCGCAAGGCCCCTGGACCCCGTGATCAGCGGCAGAAATCGGCGGGGGAGGTCACCCCGACGGTGGTGACGGCGGCATCGCGCGGCACCACGAATTCCGCCACGCCGACATGCGACGGATTGGCCGGCGACCAGTCGTAGGTCCAGCCCATCCCGGTGAAGGGAAAGCCGCCATAGGGATAGGCGCCCGACACCGCGCCGGTTCGGGCGAAGCCCTGGCGGTGGCTGTCCCACACCTGCGAGGCCAGAAAATAGAGGCGCCGCTGTTCCTCCGCCGTCGCGTTGTCGGCAAGCGGGGGAATCCGGCCCAGACCGCACTGGCTGTCGTCGAGCCCGCCACCCCCCAGGCAGGGACGAAACAGGCTGGCCCGCTTCACCGACAGGGTCTTGATCACGTTGTTGGTCGGCTGGTAGGGCAGGCCCAGCACCTGCTGCAATCGCAAGGCCGGGTTTGCCGCGCCGGCACAGGCGTTTCTCAGTTCCCGGGGCAGGCTGACCCAGACCTCGAAGCCGCGGGCGTCAACCGGGATCTCGTCCGGCCGGGCGAAGCTGACCACCTCGACCGTTTCCCCGGCGGGGGGAATCGCGAGGCGGACCTGAAAGGCCGGGGTGACCACCGCCGCCGCCCGCAAGCCCGCCTCGTAATCGGCCAGCGCGTCGGCCGAGGCGGCTGGCGCGCCCAGCAGCAGGATGGCGGCCACGGCCGCGCCGATGATTTTCCCATCCGCCATGATCCATCCCTCCGCAAGAGGATATCGCCAATAGGTTTTATCTTTGTTTGATTAGAAAATCAATGATTGCCGCTGTCTTCCGCTCGCCCCCGGCGGAATCGCCATCCCCGTCCCCGGAACCTTCGGTTATAGTCGGGCCGGGAACGCGGACTCCCATTCCTGGGATCCAAGGGCCTTGCGGCCCTTGGCGGGGGCGGGCGGAGCCCGCGTTTTCTGTCTTTCTATCAGCCAGCAGCAGCGGAGCCGCCGACGATGTCCCTTCCCTACGACCTGATCCTGCGCCACGCCATGGCGGTGACACCGGCCGGGGTGGTGCGGACCGAGATCGGCATCCGCGACGGGCGGATCGCCGCGTTGGGCGACCTGTTCGGGGCGCAAGCGGTCGAGGAGATCGACCTGCACGGCCTGACATTGCTGCCTGGGGTGATCGACAGCCACGTCCATTTCCGCGAGCCGGGGGCCGAGGCCAAGGAGGATCTGGCCACCGGCAGCGCGGCGGCGGCGCTGGGCGGGGTCACCGCGGTGTTCGAGATGCCCAACACCAAGCCGCCGACCACCAATCCCGAGGCGCTGGCCGACAAGCTGGCGCGGGCGGCCGGGCGCTGCTGGGTCGATCACGCCTTCTTCCTCGGCGCCACCGCCGAGGGGCTGCCCCATCTGGCCGCATGGGAGCGGCTGCCGGGCTGTGCCGGGATCAAGCTGTTCATGGGATCGAGCACCGGCACCCTGCTGCTGGAGGACGATGTCGGCCTCAAGACCCTGCTGGCGGCGGGAACCCGGCGGATCGCCGCCCATTGCGAGGACGAGACCCGCCTCAAGCAGCGCCGC
Source organism: Phaeospirillum tilakii (assembly GCF_042683125.1). Classification (NCBI taxonomy): domain Bacteria; kingdom Pseudomonadati; phylum Pseudomonadota; class Alphaproteobacteria; order Rhodospirillales; family Rhodospirillaceae; genus Phaeospirillum; species Phaeospirillum tilakii. Next base: position 26,881 of record NZ_JBHUIY010000036.1, on the reverse strand, counting down.
CCGCTGGCCGAGGCCGAGGGCCATCCCCGCGCCCATCCGGTGTGGCGCGACGCCGAGGCGGCGCTGATCGCCACCCGCCGGCTGGTCGGGCTGGCCGAGCAGGCGCGGCGGCGGGTCCACATCCTCCACGCCACCAGCGCCGAGGAGATGGCTTTCCTGGCCGAGCACAAGGATTGGGCCTCGGTCGAGGTCACGCCGCAGCACCTGACCCTGGCCGCGCCGGAATGCTACGAGCGGCTGGGCACCCTGGCGCAGATGAACCCGCCGATCCGCGACGCCCGCGCCCGCGAGGCGCTGTGGGCGGCGATCGCCAACGGGGTGGTCGATACGCTGGGCTCCGACCACGCCCCCCATCTGCGGACCGAGAAGGGCCAGGGCTATCCCGCCAGCCCGTCGGGGATGCCGGGGGTGCAGACCCTGGTGCCGCTGATGCTCGACCATGTCGCCGAGGGGCGGCTGGGGCTGGAGCGGCTGGCCGACCTGACCAGCGCCGGCCCGGCCCGGCTGTTCGGGCTGATCGGCAAGGGACGGATCGCGGTCGGCTACGACGCCGATTTCACCGTGGTCGATCTCAAGGCGGCGCGGACCATCGGCAACGACCAGATCGCCAGCCGCTGCGGCTGGACCCCGTTCGACGGCAAGCGGGTCAAGGGCTGGCCGGTGGCGACGCTGCTGCGCGGCCGGGTGATCATGCGCGAGGGCGAACTGATCGGCGCCCCCGAAGGCCAGCCGCTGCGCTTCGCCGACTGAGGCACCCCCCCCAATGGGTTCCAAGGGCCTTCCGGCCCTTGGCGGGTGTGGGCAGCGCCCACGGCTTTTTTTTGTTCTACTCCGCCGCGATCGCGAAGGCGGCGGCGGCGCGGCTCGACTGGATCAGGAAGCGCTGACACTGCTGCTCGCGGTCATAGCCGAGCAGGGTGCCGAGGATGAAATCCTCCTCGGGCGACAATTGGGCCAGCGGCCGCGACACGATTCGCCGCGCCGTCTCGACCCACAGCCCGCGCCCGAAGAACAGGTTGGCCTTGGCCGGCCCGACCGGCTGGAGGAAGTGGGTGACCGAATCGAGTTCGAGCCGGGCCAGCACCGCCGGCACCTCCTCACTCGGCAGGGTCAGCAGCACCAACTGCCGCACCCCCTTGCGGATTTCGTAGAGGTGGTGTTGCAGCAGGGTCTGGGTCGGGCTCATTTGAGCCCTCCCAGCCAATCGACGATCCGCGCCTCGGTCTTGCCCGCCTGGTTGTCCTCGTCGAGGGCGAGGCCGACGAAGCGGCCGTCGCGCACCGCGCGCGAGGCGATGAAATCGTAGCCGTCGGTGCCGGTTTCTCCCACCACCCGGGCGCCCCGGGCGGTGACCTCGTCATAGAGGGTGCCCATCGCATCGACGAAGCTGTCGGGATAGGTCATCTGGTCGCCGGTGCCGAACAGCGCCACCCGCTTGCCGTCGAGGTTGGCGGCGCGCAGCCGGTCGATGCCGATTTCCCAGTCCGACGACAGGTCGCCCAGCCCATAGGTGGGGGCGCCCAGCACCAGCAGGTCGCAACCTTCGAAATCGGCCGGGCTGGCGCGGCCGACCGAGACCAGCCGCGCCGCCAGCGGGCCGGCGATGCGGCGGGCGATCTTCTCGGTGGTGCCGGATTCGGAGCCATAGACAACGGTAACGCTCATCGCAACCTCGCGAGACTGATGGGGGGAGAGGGGGCTCAGGACGCCGCCTGGGCCGGCAGCGCCTCGAGCGCCTGACGGAAGGCACCCAGGCCGTGGCTGCGCACCGGCACGAACGGGGTGTCGGTGCGGCGGCAGGCCTTCTTGATCTGGTCGTGGGCGTTGTGGCTGATGCAATCGACCGGGAACATCACCGTGTCGGCCTGGGCGATCATCCGCCCCAGCCGGCCGATGCCGTCCTCGAAGCCGCCATCGTGATAGACCAGGGTGCCGTTGCGCGCTTCCACCAGCCGGCGCAGATGGGCGACCTGCACCCCGCGCCCACCGACGAACAGGATGCAGCGTCCGCACAGGTCACAACAATCAGCGGTGTCGTCGTTCGTCCGGCTCACCGGAACCTCCTCCGTTTGGGAACGTCGATGGAGGGCAGCCTAGCCTGCCCGGCCAGCCATTGCAAGTGATTCGCATTATCAAATTTAGGGCGGGCGAATCCCCGGGCGCGGGGACGCCGATCCGGCGCCGATCCACGAGGAGGAGGGGATCAGAGGCTGTCGGCGCCGTCCGGTTCGTAGACCACGATCCGGCTGCCGGCCGGGTCGATGTCGAAGCCGACATGGATCAGGTCGGCCAGGCGGGCGCGCACCGCCGCCTGACGCTCGGGCGGGACGAAGAACAGCATGAAGCCGCCGCCGCCGGCGCCCAGCAGCTTGCCGCCGATCGCCCCGGCCTCGCGCGCGGCGCGGTAGATCGCGTCGATCTCGGGCGAGCTGACCTCGTCGGCCAGTTCGCGCTTCAGCATCCAGGATTGGTGCAGCAGCTCGCCGATCTCGGCCAGCGGGCGGGCGGGGTCCTGGAGGATCGCCGCCGCCTCGTCAACCATCGCCCGCATCGCGTGGAGCTGGGCCTCGCGCCGGTCGATGTTGGCGATCTGGCGGGCGGCGAGCTGGTCGGCGAAGCGGGAGAAGCCGGAAAACACCAGCATCAGCGAGGCGACCAGCGCCTCGCGCCGGCCGGGCGGCATCACCAGCGGCTCGACCGCGAAGCTGCCGTCGCGGTTGAACTCGATCCGGTTCATCCCGCCATAGGCCGCCCAGATCTGGTCCTGCGAGCCGACATTCTCGCCGATCACCTGCTGCTCGATCCGGATCGCCTCGGCGGCCAGGGCCTGCTTGGTCACCATCCGCCCGCGCGCCGCCCACAGCGCGTTGAGCAGGCCGACGGTGAAGGACGAACTGGAGCCGAGCCCGGAGCGGGCCGGCAGGTCGCCCTGATGCTGGATCTCGATGCCGTGGGCGATCCGCATCTCGCCCAGCACCGCCCGCACCGAGGGATGCTGGATCTCCTCGATCCCGCTGACCAGCTCGATGCGGGAATAGACGATGCGGTGGCGGTGCTCGAAGAACGGCGGCAGTTGCCGCAGGCTGAGGTAGCAATATTTGTTGATGGCGAAGCCGAGCACCGCGCCGCCATGGCGCAGCGACCATTTGGGATAATCGGTGCCGCCGCCGAACAGCGAGACGCGGTAGGGGGTGCGGCTGATGATCATGGCGTTGTTTCCCCCGGCAGCACCGTCCCGGCGCGGGCGAGGCTGTCCGGGGTGCCGATGTCGATGAAGCGCGCCCCGGCGGCGGCATGGGCCAGCAGGCTGCCGGGCGGCAGCCGGGCGAGGAAGTCGCGTTCGAGCGAGGGGCCGCAGGCGCCGGCCAGCGCGCCCAGCCCGGCGCGCGACAGCAGCAGCGCGCCGCCATGGATCAAACCGGGGTCGCGATGGTCGGGATCCTTCTCGACGAAGCGGGCCACCGTGCCGTCCGGGGCGGTGTCGATCCGGCCGTAGCGGGCGACGTCCTCGACCCCGACGCACAGCAGGGATCCCAGCCGGGCGGCGGCGCGGTGGGCGGCGAGGAAGGCGGCGAAATCGGCTTCGAGCCAGGTGTCGCCGTTCAGCACCAGCAGCGGATCGGTGGTGCCGGCGGCGATCGCCAGCCGCAGTGCCCCGGCGGTGCCGAGCGGGGCGGATTCGACCACGCTGACCACCGGCAGCGGCAGCGGGCGCCCGGCGAGATGGGCCAGCACCCGGTCGGCGCCGACGCCAAGGGCCAGGATCGCCCGTCCCACCCCGAGCGCGGCGAGTTGATCGAGCAGATGGTCGAGGAACGGCCGCCGGTTGACCGGGGCCAGCACCTTGGGCAGGTCGCCCAGCACGCCCCGGATCCGGGTGCCGAGGCCGCCGGCGAGGATCACCGCGTCCACGCCTTCGAGATCGCCCATCCGCATCCCCCGTCGTCTCGCCTCGGGCTCCTGTTCCGTGTTACCGCAGATCGACGCCCTTGTCATCCGCCCGCAACTGGTGCTCAACTGCGGCCCGCTCGCTCCACCGCCCGGAAGCCCGCCGATGTCCTCCATCCCCGCCCTCTATTCCCTCGCCGGCAAGCGCGTCTGGATCGCCGGCCATCGCGGCATGGTCGGCTCGGCGCTGCGGCGGCGGCTGGCGGGAAGCGGCTGCACCCTGCTGACGGTGGGGCGCGAGGATCTCGACCTGACCGATCAGGCGGCGGTGGCCCGCTGGATGGCGGCGGAGCGGCCGCAGGTGGTGGTGATGGCCGCCGCCCTGGTCGGCGGCATCGTCGCCAACGCCTCCCGTCCGGCCGAGTTCATCCGGGTCAACCTCGCCATCGCCGCCAACACCATCGACGCCGCCCACGCCACCGGGGTCGAGAAGCTGCTGTTCCTCGGCTCATCCTGCACCTATCCCCGGCTGGCGGCCCAGCCGATCGCCGAGGACGCGCTGATGACCGGGCCGATCGAGCCCACCAGCGAGGCCTACGCCACCGCCAAGATCGCCGGGATGCGGATGGCCCAGGCCTATCGCCGCCAGTATGGCGATGATTTCATCGTCGCCATCCCCACCGGGGTCTATGGCCCGGGCGACACTTTCGATCCCGAGGCCGGCCATGTCCTGCCGGCGCTGCTGCGCCGCTTCCACGAGGCCAAACGCGACGGGCTCGGGGCCGTCACCCTGTGGGGCAGCGGCGCGCCCTTGCGCGAATTCCTCCATGTCGATGATCTGGCCGACGCGCTGGTGTTCCTGCTCGAACATTATTCCGACGTGGCCCCGATCAATGTCGGCTCCGGCGTCGAGGTCAGCATCCGCGAGCTGGCCGAACGAATCGCCCGGCTGGTCGGGTTCGACGGCGAGATCCGCTTCGATCCGGCCAAGCCCGACGGCGCCCCGCGCAAGCTGCTCGAGTCCGCCCGCCTCGCCGCGCTGGGCTGGCGGGCCGGCCGGGGCCTCGATCAGGGGCTGGCCGAAACCTACGCGGCGTGGCGTGCCGCCACCGGTTCAGCGGGTTGAAAAGGCGCCTCACACCGTTCCATAATGTCTTTCCCTGATTCTCTCTTGCGATAACGGGTCCCCCCATGAAGCTGATTCTCAATGGCGAGCCGCGCCATCTGGCCGGCCCGGCCAGCGTCGCCGAACTTCTCGCCCAGATGGGCATCGACCGCGCCAAGGTGGCGGTCGAGCGCAACCTCGAAATCGTGCCGAAATCGGCCTACGACGCCACCGTCCTCGACGAGGGCGACAAGATCGAGGTGGTCGCCTTCATCGGCGGCGGCTGTGACGACGCGGCCGGCGAGGATCCGCTGGTGGTGGCCGGGCGGCGCTTTTCGTCGCGGCTGCTGGTCGGCACCGGCAAGTACAAGGATTTCGAGGAAACCGCCCGCGCCATCGAGGCCAGCGGCGCCGAAATCGTCACCGTCGCGGTGCGCCGCGTCAACCTGACCGACCCGACCCAGCCGATGCTGGTCGATTACGTCAGCCCCAAGAAATACACCTTCCTGCCCAACACCGCCGGCTGCTACACCGCCGAGGAAGCGGTGCGCACCCTGCGCCTCGCCCGCGAGGCCGGCGGCTGGAACCTGGTCAAGCTCGAGGTGCTGGGCGACCAGACCACCCTCTATCCCAACATGCCCGAAACCCTGCGCGCCGCCGAGGCGCTGATCAAGGACGGGTTCGAGGTGATGGTCTACTGTTCCGACGACCCGATCCAGGCGCGGATGCTGGCCGATCTCGGCTGCGTCGCGATCATGCCGCTCGGCTCGCTGATCGGCTCGGGCCTCGGCATCCTCAACCCCACCACCATCCAGATCATCAAGGCCAGCGTCTCGGTGCCGGTGCTGGTCGATGCCGGCGTCGGCGCCGCCTCCGATGCGGCGGTGGCGATGGAACTGGGCTGTGATGGCGTGCTGCTCAACACCGCCATCGCCCATGCCCGCGACCCGATCGCGATGGCCCGGGCGATGAAGCATGCCGTGATCGCCGGCAGGTTGTCGTTCCAGGCCGGCCGCATGCCGCGCAAGAGCTACGCCGATCCGTCCTCGCCCACCACCGGGCTGATCGGGAAGTAAGGCGGGCTTGCCGCCCGCACCCGCTCGGGGAGCGGGGCTCCCCGAACCCCTCCCTTTTTTAGGGCCATCACGGATGAGCGGGGAGGGCTGTCCCTGTCCTTTCCGTCATGCCCGGACTTGATCCGGGCATCCATGGGGGCCGTCGGGCGCCTTGTCCGAAGTTGACAACGGGGATGGCCGGGTCAGGCCCGGCCATGACCCGCCTCTATCCTCCGGAATGACGCGATGGCCCTTTTCTCAAGGGGAGGGGGTGACGAGCAGGAGTTGCAGGTCGCAGACGTTGGTCAGGGTCGGGCCGAGGCGGAGCAAATCGCCGGTGGCGGCGAACAAGCGATAGGAATCGTGGCGGGCCAAGGCCTCCGCCAGTGACAGGCCGAGGCTGCGGGCGCGGGTCAGCACGGCGGCCGAGGCATAGGCACCGGCCGCGTCGGTCGGGCCGTCGCCGCCGTCGGTGGCCGCCGCCAGCAAATGCAGGCCGGCGCCCTGGGCCGGGTCGCGGGTCAGGGCGCACAGGAACGACAGCGCCAGTTCCTGGTTGCGGCCGCCCAGGCCGGGATTGGCGCCGAGAGTCACGGTGGTTTCGCCGCCGCTGACCAGCAAGGCCGGCGGCGGCGCCAGCAGGGCATGATCGCGCAGGTCGCGGCCGATGGCGTAAAGCTGGCGTCCGGCCTCGCGCGCCTCGCCGCACAACGAGGCGGTCAGGGAAAGAGTCGGCAGGCCCAGCGCCATGCCCGCGTCGCGGGCGGCGCGCACCGCCGTCAGGGTGTTGCCCAGCACCAGCGGGGTCACCAATTCCAGGCGGGGATCGTCCGGCTTCAGCGTTTCCGGGTGCTGCCCGGCCGCGCCCTGTTCGAGCAGGGTGCGGGCGGCGGCGGGGATGTGCTGGCGCAAATCGTGGGCATCGAGCACCGCCAGGGCGTCGGCGTAGGAGGTGGGGTCGGGGCTGACCGGGCCGGAGGCGATCACGTCGAGCCGGTCGCCGATCACGTCGGACAGGATCAGGGCGAGGCAGCGGGCGGGGGCCAGCCGGGCCAGCAGGCGGCCGCCCTTCAGCGCCGACAGATGCTTGCGCACGCAATTGATCGCGGCGATGTCGGCGCCGCTGGCGAGCAAGGCGGCGGTGACCGCCTGCTTGTCGGCCAGGGTCAGGCCGCTGTCCTCTCGCGGCGCGCAGAGCAGGGCCGAGCCGCCGCCCGACAGCAGCAGGATCACCAGGGTATCGGCCTCGGCCTGATCGGCCAGCGCGGCGAGGCGGCGGGCGGCGTCGATCCCGGCTTCGTCGGGGGTGGGATGACCGGCCTCGGCCACCGCGATGCGGCGCAATGGCAGATGATGGCCATGCTTGACCACCACCAGCCCGCCGGAGACCCGCTCGCCCAGCTTGGCCTCGATCGCCTGGGCCATCCGTGCCGCCGCCTTGCCGGCGCCCAGCACCAGCACCCGGCGGAAGGCGTCGAGATCGCCCCGCCAACTCTGTCCCCCGGCCTCGGCGACCAGATGGCGCCCGTCATAAGCGAGCCGCTCGGCGATCAGCCGGCCCGGATCGACCGAGGCCAATGCGGCGGCGAGGACCCGGTCGAGGATAAGGCGGGGATCGGTCATGGCGTGGCGGCGCGGCGGGCGATCAGATAGAGCCAGGCGGCATGAGCCCGCTTGGTATTGGCTTCGACGATGTCCCAGTCGGCAAAGCCGGCGGCGGCGAGCAGCGGCGCGAGCTGCTCCGGCTCCCAGTAGCAGAAGAATCGCGGCGCCCCGAGCTTGGCGCTGGACCATTCCTCCCCGGTGCCGCGCTTGAGGCTGAAGGCCAGCCGCCCGCCCGGCGCCAGCGCCCCGGCCAACTGCCCGAGGATGGCTCCCAACTGCCCGCGCGGAAAATGATGCAGCACCGCATTGGCGAGGATCAGATCCTGCCCGGGCTCCAGCCGATCCCGCCGCAGATCGAACCGCCGCGCCGCGAACCCGCGCCGCCGCAATTCCGCGACGAAGGACTCGGCCGCATCGGTGGTCTCGATCCGATAGCCCTTGCCCTGAATGTAGGCGGCATCGCGCCCGAACCCGCTGCCGATCTCGACCAGCCGGGCGGTGGGGGCGAGACCTTCCAACGCCGCACCGATCCAGTCGCGCACTTCGCCACTGACGGCACCGGGGGTCCCCCCGACATATTCGGCGACATGCTGTTCGTAACTGTCGAGGGTGGCCCCGTTGACGTCATCCATGGCCAAGTGCCTTCAATCGAAGCAGGTCCAGGAGCCGCTGGCTCCTGGCGGGTGCGGGCAGCGCCCGCGTTTTTTTACGACAGAATCAACCCCGCCGGCAGATCCTCGCCGAACCCACCCAGCCTTTCGGCGCGCTCGACCGGCACGATCTCGCGCAAGCGGGCGGTGCGGGTGGGGGCCATGCCCCCTTTTTCGAGCCGCGAGGCGATCTTGCGCCGCAGTGGGTCGGGCAGGTCGATGCGGCGATCCTCGACGGCGCGGGCGGCGCGGAGGAACAGGCTTTGCGCCTCGATGAACTCGGCCTCGGTCCAGTCGAAATCGCTCAGCGCCTCGAACGCCCGCTCGACCAAAGCCGGCGGGGTGACGCTGTCCGGCCCGGCATAGAGCGGGGTGCGGTTGAGCAACCCACCGAGGGCGGCGAGATAGGGCGCCGCGTGCTGCCGCCCCTTCATCAGCTCGACCGCGACGGCGAGGAACCGTTCGATCAACGCGGTCTTGAGATCGAGCCCGATCCGCTCGAACGCGCCGGCCATCCGCACCAGTTCGGGCGAGACGTTGCTTTTGGTCAGCAGGGCGTCGCGCTCGGGGGCGAGCAGGGCTTCCTGGCGCTCGCGCGACAGCCCGCCGGCGAGACGGCGCCACAGGATGTATTGATGCAGCCGGATCCGCTTGCCGGGGAAACGGGGGGCGGGGCTGGCGAGGCGCCACAGCGCATCGAGCCGGGCGGCGTCGCCGGCAACGCCGAAGCCGGGGCGCAGCAGGTAGCCGGCCAGGGTCAGCCAGGCTTCCTCATGCTCGACCGAGAGGGCGCGGCCGTCGGCGGCGCCTTCCAGCGCCTCCCACAACGCGCGGACCACCGCGCCGTTCCAGTCCTTGCGCGGGCCGAGGCCGCGTTCGAGCCCCTGGAGCAGGCGGGGGGCGGCCAGCTTCTCGCCCTTGCCTGCCGGGCGGCTCAGCCGGGCGGCGAGGTCGCTTCCGGCGGCGGCGATCAGGTCGGCGGCGAGGTTGGGCTCCAGCCGGGGGGCGTCCTCGGCGGCGGTCTCGGCCGGGGCGGCGTCGGGGCGGAGATCGAAATCGAGCGGCCAGGTGTGGGGCTGCTTGCGGTCGAGGCTGCGGCAGGCGAGCTGGAGCAGCCCGACCGGGTTGAGCCGGGCGGTGACCGCCACCGGCACGCTGGCCTCGGCATCGGCCGGGGCCGGGCTGACGGTGGCGACGGTCTCCAGCGGCGGCAGCGGCTGGAAGGCGACGGGGTCGAGCCGCAGCACCGCGCCGGCCGGGGTGTCTTCGTGGCGGGTCGAGCTGTAGAGGCCGAATCGCACCGGCCGGTTGACCCGCAGGCGCAGATCGAGCCGGTCGAGGGCGATCTCGCGCTCGGGCGGGGTGCCGTGCGGCAGCAGGCAGACCAGGGCGGCGGCCTCGCCGGGGCGGTGGACTTCGAGGAACACGGCGTGGCCGGACCCGGCCTCGATCCGGCTGGTCTGGCCGAGGCGGCGGCGGCTGGCGCAGGCGGCGCCCAGCGCCACCGCGAGGTCGAGCCGGCTGGTGTCGAGCAAGGCGGGAACGCGCCCGCCCTGCCAGCCGCCGATCATCTCGGCGAGGCGGCGGCGCAGCCGGTCGGGGGTCAGGGTGCCGCCGTTGCACAGCACCGCATCGATTGGCGGCCGGCCGGCGAGGAAGGCGGCGAGATGGCGGGTGACCGCGCCGTCATGGGCGTAGGGCAGGCCCCAGGTCTGCACCGCGCCGCTGGGGCGGCTGGGGGCGGCGTCGGCGGCGCAGGCGGGGAAGAAGCCGTCGAGCAGCACGGTATCGAGGTCGTCGCGGCGCAGGCTGACGGTGCGGGCGGCGGCCATCAGGCCGGAGCCGCGCCCGGGCAGGGCGACCGGGAAGCTTTCGTCGGCCGGGCCGTCACCGGCCAGCACCCGTTCCTTGAGGTCGCGGCAGCGGGCGACCAGATGGTCCCACGGCGTGCCGGTCAGCCGGTCGAAGCCGTTGGTGAAACCGAGTTCGAGCCGGTGGGCGAGGGCGAGGTCGATATTGTCGCCGCCGAGCAGGATATGATCGCTGACCGCGACGCGGCGGATGCGGGGGGCGGCGCCGGGGGCGGGCGGGTCGAGGGCGAACAGGCTGAAATCGCTGGTGCCGCCGCCGATATCGATCACCAGGACGTGGCGGGCGGACCCGGGGCCGGCGGCGGGGGCGGGCAGGGCGGCCCAGGGATCCTCGTGGCTTTCCAGCCACCAGGCGAAGGCGGCCTGGGGCTCCTCCAGCAGGCGGGTGGCGGCGGGGAAGCCGGCGGCGGCGGCGGCGTCGAGGGTCAGCCGCTGCGCCACCGGGTCGAACGAGGCGGGGACGGTGACGGTGACGTCCTGGGCGTCGAAGCGATGCTCCGGCCCGAGGGCGGCGAAGCGGGCGTCCCAGGCGGCGCGGAGATGGGCCAGGATCAGCGCCGAGGCCTTGACCGGCGACAGCCGCTCGTCCGGTCCCAGCGTCTCGCCGCCCCAGGGCAGGAAGGCGGCGGCGCGGTCGGCGCCATGATGGGCCAGCCAGGATTTGGCCGACACCACCACCCGGCCGGGTGTCTCGCCGGCCATCCGCCGCGCCAGCCGCCCGACCACCCAGGTGGATTCGGTGGCGCCGAGCCGGCCGGCGAGGTCGGGATCGGGCCGCAGCAGCGCCGAGGGCAGGGTGTCGGACTCGACGCTGCGGCCGTCGGCGTCCCACTGCGCCACCGCCAGCACCTCGGCCGGGGCGTCGCCGGCGAGGTCGGCATAGGCCAGGGCCGAATTGCTGGTGCCGAGGTCGATGCCGATGGCGTAGCGGGGGGGGGTCATGAGGGGGGCCTTTGTCTTGGTCGGCGGGCTCCCGCCCGCACCCGGCCGGGGCGATGCCCCGGACCCCCTTTATTTTTGAAAACAAAGGGGGTTTGGGGCATCGCCCCAAGCGGGGCGCGGGGCGGCAGCCCCGCTATTCGGTCCGCACCTGGAACTCGATCTTCCAGCGTTGATCGGAGCGGGTGTGCTTCATCCACAATTCGAGGGTGCCGAGTTCGGTTACCACCGCATTGGCCTGGACCGGCACGGGATGGCCGGGGGGGACGCCCTCGACCTCGGGCAGATCGACTTCGAGCAGGCTGATCTCGTCGAGGTCGCGTTCGGCGTCCTCGACCAGGCTGCCGGGGGTGTCGCCGCTGCGCACCTCGGAGGCGAAGAAGCGGAAATCGGCGGTCTGGCCGGCGAGCAGGGCCAGATCCTGACCCTCGATCACCACCTCGCTGCCTTCCTCCATCCCCTGCGGCACCACGCACAGCGCCTTGAGCGGCGGGGTGAAGCCGGGGATCGCCGGCATCGAACTTTCGAGGCCGATATAATAGGACCGGGCGGCGCCGGCCTTGATGCGGATGCCCTTGCCGGTGACGCGGATCCGGCCGAACTCGGCCGCGCCCTTGGCGACGGCGAGGTCGGGCTGGAACCCGGCCAGCTCGCGCGGGGCGATCCCGCCCGACCAGTCGGCCAGCAGGTCGAGCACCCGCTGGCGCAGCGCCGGGGCCTTGAACATGCCGCCGTTGAACAGCACGGCGGTGGGGGCGAGGAAGCTGCCCTGCAACGCGGCGGCGCCGACCCGCTCGCTCAGCGCGGCGCTGGCGCGGACATTCTCCAGGCTGCGGGTCAGGAAGCGGGCGAGATGCTTGCTGATCACCGGATCGGCGGCGTAGGGCAGGCCCATCTCGCGCAGGCCGGCGCGGCGGCCGGCCTTGGGCTGGTCGTCGAGCGCGGTGCGGGCGAAGAAGCCGTCCACCGCGATCTGGAGCAGGGTGGCGCGGTCGAGCCGGGTCGAGATCGTGCCGGCGAACAGCCCCGAGCCGCGCGACGGCACCGCGATCGGCACCTCGGTCAGGGATTCGTCCTCGAACAGGGTCACCTTGGCGCGGCTGGCCGACTGGATCAGCGACAGGAACTGGGCGGGGCCGATCGCCTTGCCCTCGGCCTCCAGCCGCGCTCGCAGGGCGTGGGCCAAGGCGAGATCGATGTTGTCGCCGCCGAGCAGCAGATGCTCGCCGACGCTGACCCGGTCGAGGTCAAGCTCGCCGTCGCGCTCGCTGACCGCGATCAGGCTGAAATCGGCGGTGCCGCCGCCGACGTCGCACACCAGCACCAGATCGCCGGGGCGGACCTGACTGCGCCAGTCGCGGCCGGCATGGGCGGCCCAGGCGTAGAAGGCGGCGAGCGGCTCCTCCAGCAGGGTGACGCGGCCGAGCCCGGCCGCCTCGGCCGCCTCGGCGGTCAGGGCGCGCGCCACCTCGTCGAACGAGGCGGGGACGGTCAGCACCACCATCGCCTCGGCGAGGTCGAGGGCGTGGCCCTGGGCGCGGGCGGCGGCCAGCGCCGCCTCGCGCAGATGGTCGAGATAGCGGCGCGAGCATTCGAACGCCGACAGCTTGTCGCCGGAAGGCAGGTCCGAGCCCCACGGCAGCGCCGCCTGACGCGGGTCGATCTGCGGGTTGGACAGCCACGATTTGGCCGAGGTCACCAGCCGGTCGGGCACCAGCGCGCCGTGATCGCGGGCGAACTGGCCGATGATCGCCCCGCCCGGGGCCGCGCCCCACGGCAGCGGGAACGAGCCGGCGGGGAATTCGTCGGGATGGGGCAGGTACAGCGCCGAGGCCAGGGTCGGGCGGTCATCGACCCGGCCGGGGCCGACCGCCTGGGCCAGCGGCAGCACGTCGGCGGCGGCGCCATCGATCGCCGCCAGCGCCACCGCGCTGTTGCTGGTGCCGAGGTCGATGCCGAGACAGAAGGAAGCACTCATCGGGTGTCACCCGCGCAGAAGCAGAGGAAAGGGGACCGGGCTCAGCCCAGCTCGATTTCGGCCGGGGCCAGGGTCGGCAGCCGGTCGGGATCGCCCGCCACCAGCCGGGGCAGCTTGACCCATTCGACCTTCCAGCCGTGATGGACCAGCACCCCGGTGAAGGGCGGCTGGCCGCCGATGCGGCCGACCAGACGGAATTCGTCGGGGGCGTGGGCGGCGGGGACGGTGACCCGGCTGCCCTCGGCCTGATCGACCACCGCGACGATGCCGAAATGCTCGGCCAGCGCCGCCTTGCAGCCCTGATGCAGCACCCGGGCGGCGGCGCCGACCTGGGCATCGTCATAGCCGGTGACGTCGTCCATCAGGAAGTCGATCAGCCGGCCCTTGTCCTGGAGCAGCCCGAGCAGGGCGACGATCTCGGCCTCGGCGCGCGGTGCCGGCGCGGCCGGGGCGGGGGGCGGGGTCAGGCTGGCCGCCACCGGGGCGGGGGCGGGCGCCGCCGGCACCACCAGCGGCGCGCTCGGGCGCGGGCGCAGCAGGCTGACCCCGGCCAGGGCCAGGGCGGCCAGGGCCGCGGCGAGCGACAGCAGGCGGGGGGCCAGATCGGCCGCCGCGCCGAACAGGTCGGCCGGCACCGCCGCCAGCCCGGCCAGGACCAGGACCAGCACGGCGAGGGAAATCGTCACGATACGCATCGCAGCTCAACTCGCGGATCAGGAAAAACGCGCCGCGCAGTATCGGGCAACCGCGCCATCCGGTCCAGCGGCCTTTCGTCGGGCCGGGCCGGGTTTTCACCCGGGCCGCCGGGGGCGGGGCCCGGGGTGTGGACCCGATTTCCTTTCCGTCGGGGTTGGAGCATCCTCGATCGCGACGGCGCCGGGCGCGGAGGGGCGTTTGCGGATTCTGTTGATCCGGATGATGGGGCTGGGCGACGTCGCGGCGATCCTGGTGCCGGCGGCGCGGCTGATCCGGCGGCGCTTTCCCGCCGCGCGGATCGAGGCGATGACCTTCGCCGCCGGCATCGAGGTGATGGCGCGGGTGGCCGAAATCGACGCGGTGCTGCCGGTCAGCGCCGCCCAATGGCCCGATTCCCTGCCCGAGGCGATGCGCAGCGCGGCGGCGCTGGCGGCCGAAATCGCCGGGCGCGGCTATGACCGGGTGATCAATTTCGACACCTGGTTCTTTCCCGGCTTCCTGGCCCGGCTGGTGATGGAGGCCGGGGTACCGGTCGAGGGCAATTACGCCCGGCTGCCGACCCGGGTCTTCCTCGACCAACTGGCGGCGGGGCGGCTGACCCAGGCCTATTTCGGCGACCAGGGCGGCCACGCCGCCAGCACCTTCCCCCACATGGCCGACTGGGTGATGCCGTGGTGGGACCGCTTCCCCGACTGGCCGTCCTATCCCCATTTCTTCCTCGGCCATTGCTGCGGGCTGGCGGGGGATCTCGATTTTGATCTGCCGGCGACCCCCGATCCGGCGCTGCGGGCGGCGGCGGGCGGGCGGCCGGTGGTGGCGCTGTCGCTGGCCGGCCGCAAGCTGCGCTACCGCGACGGCGGGCGGCTGGCGCTGGCGCTGGAGCAGGCCGGCTGTCATGTCTGGAGCGGGTTCGACGGCAGCGTGCCGATTGCCACCACCCTGGACCGGCTCAAGGCGACCGACCTGCTGATTTCGCTGCCGACCTCCAGCCAGTGGCTGGCCCGTGCCGTCGGCTGTCCCACCCTGCTGGTGCCGGGCTCGCAGCCGCCGCGCCATCTCGGCGCCGAGGCGGTGGCCGCCCCGGTGATCGAATGCCAGTATTGCGGCCTGATGACCTGTCCGCGCGGGCTGGATTTCCCCTGCCTCGCCGTCCCGCCCGAGGCGCTGGTCGCCCAGGTTCGCGCCCTGCTGGCCTAACCTTCCCATCCCCTTGGCGGGCGAACACCGCTAGACTGTGCCGGTGTCAACCTCACGGCCGTGAAAGATCCGCCCATGACCCCGATCGTCGCCAACCTGTTCGCTTCCCTGCCGCCCGGAGGGGGGGCGGAGCAAACCCAGGCGCTGCTGGCCCGGCCCGGTCTCAAGATCGAACGGATCGTCTCGCAGGGGCAGACCACGCCCCCCGGGCGCTGGTACGACCAGGATCAGGACGAATGGGTGCTGGTGGTGACGGGGGCGGCGACGCTGAAATTCGAGACCGACCTCACCCCCTGCCGGCTGGGGCCGGGCGATTACCTGCTGATTCCGGCCCATTGTCGCCACCGGGTGGAATGGACCGATCCCAAGGTCGCGACGGTGTGGCTGGCGCTGCATCTCGATCCGCCCCCGGCGGCGCGGGCGGGCTGAGGCGGCGGGATCAGTCCCGCGCGGGCAGGATCCGCTCGGGCGGCAACAGGATGCTGACGCGGGTGCCCTGGCCCGGGGTGCTGTCGAGGCCGACCGCGCCGCCCTGGGCCTCGATCAGCCGCTTGACGATGGCGAGGCCCAGCCCGGCGCCGTCATGCGAGCGGGCATGTTCGGCGTCGGCCTGGAAAAAGGGCTGCCACACCCGGCCGTGATGTTCGGGCGGGATGCCGATGCCGGTATCCTCGACCTCGATCCGCAGCCCGTCCGGCGCGGCGCGGACGCGCAGGGTGACGCGGCCGCCGGCCGGGGTGAACTTGATCGCGTTGGTGACCAGATTGAGCAGGGCCTGACGCAGCCGGCGCAGGTCGCCGCGGAAGCGGGGCAAGGCGGGGGGCAGGTCGGTGGTCAGGCGGATGCCGCTGTCGGTGGCGTGGGGGGCCAGCAGCAGCCGCACCGAGGCCACCAGATCGGCCGGGTCGATCTCGTCGTCGGCGAGGTCGAGATGGCCGAGTTCGACCCGCGACACGTCGAGGATGTCGTTGATCAGCGCGCCGAGATGCTGGCCGGCGGTGTGGATCAGGTCGAGATAATCCTGCACCTGGGCCGGATCGAGCGGCCCCAGCGCCCGCGACAGCAACGCCTCGGAAAAGCCGATCACCGCGTTGAGCGGGGTGCGCAGCTCGTGGCTGACGGTGGCGAGGAAGGTCGATTTGGCCCGGCTGGCGGCCTCGGCCTCCAGCTTGGCCGACAGCAGCTCGGCCTCGGCCCGCTTGCGCTGGGTGACGTCGCGCCCCTCCGGCACCAGATAGACCACCCGCCCCTCGGCATCGAGCACCGGCCGCAGCGAGAAATCGATCACGGCGAGCCGGCCGTCACCGCCGGGATGCGAGGTCTCGAACCGGACCATCTCGCCCGCGCGGGCGCGGGCGATCGCGGCGATCAGCCGGACCCGCTCGGCGTCGGAATGCGACCACCACGGGGTGTCGGCGAACGGCCGGCCGCGCAGCCCGGCATCGTCTTCGAGGCCGATGAAGATGAGCGCGGCGCGGTTGGCGTGCAGCACCCGGCCGTCGGCGTCGAGCAGGCCGATGAATTCACAGGTGTTTTCGAGGATCGCCCGCTTTTCGTCCTCGGTGCGGGCGGCGCGGCGGACGGAATCCGCCGGGTCGATCTCGACCAGGGTGCCGCCCTCGGGCAGCGGGCGCAGGATCAGCGCCACCTCCTCGACCGGGCCGGTCGGCGGGGTCAGCCAGGCGGTGCCGTCGCGCCAGGGGCTGACCCAGCCGATCCGCCGGCCGCGCAGGGCGGCCAGCGGGCGGCGGGCCAGGGCGAGGAAGGCCGGGTTGGCCTCGATCAGTCCCCCCGCCGCGTCGAGCAGGGCCAGCGGCCGGGGCGAGGCTTCGAACCCCGCCCGGTACAGGTCCGGCGGCACGGCGGGGCGGCGGATCATTGCGGCGGGCCGACCGGATGGCCCCACAGGTCGTAATCCTCGGCGGCATCGACCTCGACCGCGATCAGGTCGCCGGGCGACAGCTCGGTCTCGCCCTCAAGGAACACCGCGCCATCGACGTCGGGGCTGTCGGCGGTGGTGCGGCCGATCGCGCCCTCCTCGTCGACCTCGTCGATGATCGCCATCACCACCTGGCCGACCTTGGCGGCGGCGCGGCGGTCGGCGATCTGGCGGGCGGCCTCGGTGAAGCGCTGGTGGCGTTCCTCCTTGACCTCCTCGGGGACGTGGTCGGGCAGGGCGTTGGCGCCGGCGCCCTGGACGTTCTCGTACTTGAAGCAGCCGACCCGGTCGAGTTCGGCCGCCTCCAGCCATTGCAGCAGATGCTCGAAATCCTCGTCGGTCTCGCCGGGGAAGCCGACGATGAAGGTCGAGCGCACGGTGAGATCGGGTACGAGGCGGCGCCATTCGGCCAGCCGCTCCAGCATTCCGTCCTGGTTGGCCGGGCGGCGCATCGCCCGCAGCACCTTGGGGCTGGCATGCTGGAACGGGATGTCGATGTAGGGCAGGATCGCCCCCTCGGCCATCAGCGGGATCAGCCGGTCGAGCTGGGGATAGGGATAGACGTAGTGCATCCGGATCCAGAGGCCCAGTTCCCCCAGCGCCTCGGCCAGCCCGATCAGGTCGGCGCGGCGCTCCTTGTCGCGCCACACCCCGGGAGCATGGCCGAGATCGCTGCCATAGGCCCCGGTGTCCTGGGCGATCACCAGCAATTCGCGCACCCCGGCCTCGGCCAGGCGCTCGGCCTCGCCCAGCACCTCGGCGATCGGCCGGCTTTCCTGGCGGCCGCGCAGAGCGGGGATGATGCAGAACGAACAGCTTTTGTCGCAGCCCTCGGCGATCTTGAGATAGGCGTAATGCGGCGGGGTCAGATGCAGCCCGGCCGGCGGCACCAGCGATTCCCACGGCCCGTGCGGCGGCGGCACGGCGGCGTGGACCGCCTCGACCACCGCCTGATATTTCTGCGGGCCGCTGACCGCCAGCACGGTGGGATGGAGCGCGCGGATGGCCGCCTCGTCGCCGCCGAGACAGCCGGTGACGATCACCTGTCCGTTCTCGGCGATCGCCTCGCCGATCGCCTCGAGCGATTCGGCCCGGGCGCTGTCGAGGAAGCCGCAGGTGTTGACGATCACCACATCGGCCCCTTGGTAGGTCGAGGCGATCTCGTAGCCCTCGGCGCGCAGGCGGGTCAGAATCCGCTCCGAATCCACCAGGGTCTTGGCGCAGCCCAGGCTGACGATCCCCACCTTGGGGCTTGCTGTGTTCATGTCGGTTCCAGATTTTCGAGAAGACCCAACCTGCTTAACGGATATCGGGGCGGCTTCGCAAGCCGTCGCCGCCGTGGCCGGCGACGGATTATTTTTCCCCACCGGCTTGAAGCCGGCTGGGGGCGGTGCGACATTGAACCAAAGTGGGCGCTGGTGCCCAGGGGAGGGTCGGCGATGGCGCAACCCGCCTACTTCAACCGGACCTATGACGAAACCCTGACCCTGATGGTCGAGGCGCGGAACTATTTCCGCCACAACGAACGGGTCGAGCGCGGCCGCGCCGAGCCGGTGATCGGCCTCAGGATGAGCTGCGAGGCGATGCGGGTGACCTCGCGCCTGACCCAGGTGATGGCCTGGCTGATGGTGCAGCGCGCGGTGCAGAGCGGCGAGCTGAGCCCGGAGGAGGCGCTCGAATCCGAACGCCGCCTGTCCGGCTGGGATGTCTGCCTCGATGACAGTTTCGGCGCCGACGAGACCCTGCCGCGCGGCCTGCGCAGCCTGATGGACCGTTCCCACCGCCTGTTCGTGCGCGTCGCCCGGCTCGAGGCGATGCTGATCGACCGGATGGCGGTCAATTACGGCAGCGGGTCACTCAACTGACCCGCCGGCCATAATCCCGTCCTGCGTCCCGCCCCAGGCGTTCCTTCCGAGGGAAAGGGGCGGGCGGGGCGGCCCGGCGCTCAGCGCCAGACCACGCTCCAGAGCGGAATCTTGTCGCGGAAGCCCTTGAGGGCGAAGCTGCCGGCGGATTCGAACCGCGCCCCCTTGCCCGAGGCGAGATCCTTGACCACCGTGGTGCACAGCACCGCGTCGGCGGCGCTGGCGTTGCAGACCCGGGCGGCGAGCTGGACGGTGACGCCGAACAGGTCGTCCTCCTCCTGGATCGGTTCGCCGGCATTGAGGCCGATGCGCAGATGCAGCGCGAGGTCGGGCTGGCGGGCGTTGTGGGCGGCGACCTCGGTCTGGATCGCGACGCAGGCCTCGACCGCGCTGGCGGCCGAGCCGAACGCCGCCATGATCCCGTCGCCGGTATGCTTGATCTCCTTGCCCGAGAAGCGGGCCAGGGCGGAGCGGACGATCGCGTTGTGGCGGCGGACGATTTCCTGGGCGGCGACGTCGCCCTTGGCCTGGGTCAGGTCGGTCGAGCCGACCATGTCGGTGAACATCACCGTCATGATCGAGGCCTTCTTCTCGGCGGCGGGGCGGTTCCACTCGCGCAGGATGCCGGCCAGGGTGGCGTGGGCGCCGACGCTGTCGCCCAGTTCCTGGAGGTCGGCGCCGCCGCGCCCGGCCTGGATCAGCCGCATGTAGCGCGGCTCCATCATGTATTCGCCCAGGCGCTCGCCGAAGCGGGCGGCGAGGTCGGCCGGGGCTTCGAGCCGGCGCAGCGCCTCGCCCAGCAGCCGGCCGCGCCCCTCGGCGTCGAGCTGGTGGGACTCGGCCAGGGCGCCGACCGCGCCGGCCATGTAGAGGTTGAGGGCGAAGCGTTGGTACTGGTCGAGGCCGGTGCCGCCGTCCTTGACCACCGCCAGGGCGCCGTCGAGGAAGCGGTCGCAGGCGGCGGCGGCGGCGAGATAGGCGGCGGGCGGCCCCGGCGGGGCCGGCGGCGGCGGCAGCGGCTCGTCGGACAGAACCGGTTCGGGGGCGGGGGGCTCGCCCGGCGGCGGCAGATCCTCCAGCGCGTCGGCGGCGCGTTCCTCGGGCGAGAAATCCCAGGTCTCGGGGATGGTGATCTCGTCCAGCCCGGGGGAGGGGGTGGCCGGCAGGGTCGGCTCGGCCGGCGCCCGGAGCGGACGCGGCCGGGCCTCGGGCTGGGGCTGGGGGGCGACCGCGCCGGGGCGGGCGCGGCGCGGCGACCGGTCCGGCAGCAGGGCGTGGGTCGGCAGGAAGCGCAGGCCGAGCGGCACCGTCACCAGGATCACCACCGACACGAACACCCCGGCCAGCAGCTGGCTGTAGCCCTCGGGGGTGATGCGGAAGCCGAATTCATACAGCTTCAGCACCACCGACGGCAGGATCTTGAGGGCGAGCAGGCCGACGCCGACCCCGACCAGCAGGATCAGGGTCAGCCGGATCAGCACCGCGGCGGCGCTGGCGATGGTGTCGTGACCGTCCTCTTCGGCCGGGCGGCGGGATCGGGGCGGTGGGGCGGGGCGGCCACGGGGGCGCGCCGCCGGCGTCGGGGCCGGGCTGCCCGGCTTGCGCGGCGGGAGGTCACGCCGGCTGGTGTAGACCTCCGCCTCGCTGAAACTGTTGTCGTCGGTGTTGTAGGTCTCGCGCAGAACCTTGACGCGCAGACCGGAGGTGCTTTCGAGCTGGTAGGCCTCGCTCAGCGCCTCGTCACGGTCGGCACGCGGAAAACGGGCGTGGAGAACCCATCCCTGAGGTTCGAGAACATAGACCTCGAAATGGACGATGATCATCGCGCCCCAGCCGCATCGGTCAGGAGTCCGGCCACCCGATCGGCCGGTCACGACCCTGCTCTAACCTTAACCGGAGGCGAAGTCCACCGCAAAGCGGGCCGGCCGGCAGGGCGGCCGGCCGGAGAACCCGGCGTTTGCCGGGTTGGTTCAGGTGCTCGACTTGATGCCGAAGCTGTCGAACCGCTTCTTGAACTTCGCCAGCTGCCCGCCGCTGTCGACCAGACGATGCACGCCGGTCCAGGCCGGATGCGACTTCGGGTCGATGTCGAGCCGAAGGGTCTCGCCTTCCTTGCCGAGGGTCGAGCGGGTTTTGAACTCGCTGCCGTCCGTCATCACCACGGTGATCTCGTGGTAGTCGGGATGAATGTTGTCCTTCATGACCAGGTGCTCCGCAAATCGAAGGCGCCTCTATAACCAAAACGACCGGTCGGTGCAAGCGATCCTTGACCGCCGGGGGCGGCTCCGGGGTAGCATGACGCCCCCTTGCGCCGAAGGAGGACCGGATGAGCCTTGATGAGAGCCAATTCGCCGCCCTGGCCGATCCGCTGCTGGAACGCCTGTCGGTGGCGATCGAGGATGGCCGCGACGATGCCGACGTCGATTATGAAAGCGGGGTGCTGACCGTCACCCTGGGCGATGATTCCACCTGGGTGATCAACAAGCAAAGCGCCGCGCGCGAGATCTGGGTCGCCTCGCCCAAGAGCGGCGCCCATCATTTCCTGTGGAACGGCGGCGCCTGGGTGTCCACCCGCGACCCCGCCCGGGCCCTGCTGCCGCTGCTGTCCGACGAATTCGGGCTGCGCCTCGGCTGAGGCTTGCGGCCTCCGCCCCGCCCGGGACACGGGCGGGGCGGGTCCGCTTCTTCCGGTCAGACCGGTTTGACCAGCACGATCCGCTTTTTGCCGGCGGCGAGCTTCACCACGCCGTCGCGCAGGTCGGCCGGTGTCACCGCCCGGGTCTCGTCGGTCAGGGCCTCGTCGTTGAGGCGGGCCCCGCCGCCCTTGATCAGCCGCTTGGCCTCGCCGTTGCTGGCGACCAGCCCGGCCCGGACCAGCAGGGCGAAGGCGGGCAGCCCGCCCGCCAGTTCGGCGGCGGGCAGATCGACGGTCGGCAGCGAGGCGGCGGCGGTGCCCTGCTCGAAGGTCTGGCGCGCGGTCTCGGCGGCGGCGGCGGCGGCCTCGGCGCCGTGGGCCAGGGTGGTCACCGCGTTGGCCAGGATCTTCTTGGCCTCGTTGATCTCGGCGTCGCGCAGCTGCTCCAGCCGGGCGATCTCGTCGAGCGGCAGTTCGGTGTAGAGGCGGAGGAAGCGGCCGACATCGGCGTCGTCGGTGTTGCGCCAGTACTGCCAGAACTCCCACGGCGACAGCATGTCGGCGTTGAGCCACACCGCGCCGTTGGCGGTCTTGCCCATCTTGGCGCCCGAACTGGTGGTCAGCAGCGGGCTGGTCAGCCCGAACAGCTCGGCCTGATGGACCCGGCGGCCCAGCTCGACCCCGTTGACGATGTTGCCCCACTGGTCGGAGCCGCCCATCTGCAACACGCAGCGGCGACGCTCCCACAATTCGGCGAAATCGTAAGCCTGGAGAATCATGTAATTGAATTCCAGGAACGTCATCGCCTGCTCACGCTCCAGCCGCAGCTTGACCGAATCGAAGGTCAGCATGCGGTTGATGGTGAAATGGCGGCCGTAATCGCGCAGGAAGGCGATGTAGTTGATCTGGTCGAGCCAGTCGGCGTTGTTGACCATCGCCGCGTCGGTCGGGCCGTCGCCGAAGGCGAGATAGCGGTCGAACACGGTGCGGATGCCGGCGATGTTGGCGGCGATGTCGGCGTCGGTCAGCATCTTGCGCGCTTCGTCGCGCCCGGTCGGGTCGCCGATGCGGGTGGTGCCGCCGCCCATCAGCACGATCGGCTTGTTGCCGGTCTTCTGCCACCAGCGCAGCAGCATGATCTGCATCAGCGAGCCGACATGCAGGCTGCGCGCGGTGGCGTCGAAGCCGATATAGCCGGTGGCCGGGCCGTCGTTCAGCCGCCGGTCGAGGCCGGCGAGGTCGGTACATTGGTGAAGGTAGCCGCGTTCGGTGACGACGCGGAGGAATTCCGAGGTGGGGGAGGTCATCGGGGCTGATCCGCTTGCTGCCGGAAGCCCGCTCGTTTATCACACTCGGGATCCCTTCTCAATGCGGGGGGGAGCGGCGTGTTTGCCCCGGGAGGCTTGCGATGCTGGCGCTGGGATTGATGAGCGGAACCTCGCTCGACGGCATCGATGCCGCCCTGGTCGAAACCGACGGCGAAACGGTCTCGCGCTGCGGCCCCGGCCTGACCCTGCCTTATCCCGCCGATCTGCGCAGCGCGCTCCGGCGCGCGGCGGTGGCGGGCGAGGGGGTGGCCGCCGCCGAACGGGCGATGACCGACCTGCATGCCGACGCGGTGGCCTGCCTGCTCGACCAGGCCGGGATCGGCGCGGCCGAGATCGGGGCGATCGGCTTTCACGGCCACACCCTGTCGCACCGCCCGGCCGAGGGCCACACCCGCCAGATCGGCGACGGCGCCCGCCTCGCCGCCGCCACCGGGATCCGGGTCGTCAACGATTTCCGCACCGCCGACGTCGCCGCCGGCGGCCAGGGGGCGCCGCTGGTGCCGGTCTATCACCGCGCCCTTGCCGCCGGGCTGCCGCGGCCGCTGGCGGTGCTCAATCTCGGCGGGGTCGGCAACGTCACCTGGATCGGCGCCGACGGCGACCTGATCGCCTGCGACACCGGGCCGGGCAACGCCCTGCTCGACGATTGGGCGGCCGAGCATACCGGGCTGCCCTGCGACCAGGATGGCCGCCTCGCCGCCGAGGGACGGGTCGATCTCGACCGGGTCGCGGTGTTCCTGGCCGATCCCTGGTTTGAACGGCCGCCGCCCAAATCGCTCGACCGCGACGATTTCGCCGCTTTGGCCGGGCGGCTGACCCAGGGGCTGTCGGCGGCGGACGGGGCGGCGACGCTGGCCGCCTTTACCGTCGGCGCAATCGGCGCCCTGGTGCCGCATCTGCCGGCGCCGCCGGCGCGCTGGCTGGTCAGCGGCGGCGGCCGTCACAATCCGGTGCTGATGGCCGGGCTGGCCGCGCTGTTGGCGGCGCCGGTCGATCCGGTCGATGCGGTCGGCTGGGACGGCGATTCGCTCGAGGCCCAGGCTTTCGCCTTCCTCGCCGTGCGGGTGCTGGCCGGGCTGCCGACCACCTTTCCCGCCACCACCGGGGTGGCCGCGCCGCTGGGCGGCGGCCGGGTGTTCGAGCCGTGACCCCTTCGTCTTCCGATCCGACGCGCCCGGGGAGGGCTTGAATCCATGCGTTCTTTTCTGCTCGCTCTGACGCTGGTGGCCGGCCTGCTCGGCCTGACCGCCGCTCCCGCCCAGGCCGACCGCGCCGCCGCCCTGGCCAAGGCCAAGGCCCAGGCCGGGGTGATGGATGCCGAGATCGACGACCGCGCCATCCTGTGGCTGCTGGTCAAGAACCAGGACGCCGACTGGAACAAATACGCCCGGTTGATGTGTCAGCTGATGCAGCCCTACGAGGCGATGATCTTCGGGGTGCGGGTGGTCGATTTCACCAGTCGCGGCCGCTTCCGCTCCCCGGAGGAATGGACCCTGCTCGGTTCGGCCAAATGCGGCTGAGGCGCGGCTGATCGGGGGCGCCGTCGCGATGGACGGCGCCCGGACGGTCAGGCCGCCGCCGCTTCGCCGAAGCTGACCCTGGCGGCGGGAGCGGTCAGGGTCAGGACCAGGCTGCCGGCGAGGCCGGCGGCGGTGATGGTGTCGGTGCCGACCCCGCCGAGCGGGGTGACGGTCAGCGCTCCGTCGGCATAGGCCAGGGTGACCATCCCGGCGGCGCTGGCGAAGGTCAGCGTGGCGGGGGGCGCGGCGGCGCTGCCGTCGGCGGCGGCGAAGGCGAGCGGAATCCGGCGCGGTTCGTTGTTGGGAATCAGCATCGGCATGGCAGGGTCTCCTGTCAGGGTTGGGCCGGGTCGGCGGGACCATCCGGCGGCCCGGCGGGGGGAGGGTTTGCCGGGGTGCCGCCGCTCGACATGATCGCGGCGACGATGCCGGCGGCGACCACCGCGACGGCGATGGTGTGGGTTTCGGCCGGGGCGAGATACTGGCCGAGGCTGCCGAGGGCGGTGGTGCCGACCGCGCTCAGCCCGATCCAGGTCGAACGCTCGGCGAGGCGGGCCCGGAGCCAGCGCAGCGGGGCGATCATCGCGCGCCCCCCTCAGCCGGCGCGCAGCAGCGCGGCGATGCGCTGGGCGCGGGCGCCGACCTGGCCGGCCCACGGGCTGTCGAGCGCCTCGGCGGCGGCGGTGGCGAATTCGCCCCGCTCCAGCGCCGTCAGCATCCGCTTGAAGCCGAGCAGCCGGGGCAGGCCGAGATTGATCCCCATGTTGACCAATGCCCGCTGGCGGGCCTCGGACAGGCCGCGCCACCACGGCAGCGCCCGGTCGAAATCGGCGGTGAGCGCGGCGATGTCGTGGTCGAGCAGGGTTTCCGCCTCTTCCCGGCTGATGCCGACATCATCGAGATTGCGGCCGATGCCGATGGTCAGCTTGCCGGCGGGGCAGCGGTAGGGCTTGAGGCGCAGGCTTTCATCGCGGATCAGGTCGGCGCGCAGGGTGGCGGGGTCGTAGGTGGTGGTCATGGCAGGTCATCTCCGGGGGGGAGGGGGGAACGGGTCCTGAGGGCGCGGCGGCGCAGGGCGACGCCCTGGAGCAGGAACAGGACGGTCAGCGCCAGCACCACCACCTGGAGCAGCGGGGTGAGCGTCTGGGCGAGGGCGAGGATCGCGCCGGCCAGGCCGGCGGTGCCGAGATCGGCGAGGGAAGACGGGGCGGGGGGCATCGGGCGGGCTCCTGGGGACAAGGCAAGGGTGATGACGGGGTCAGCCGTCGATCTGCCGGCGCAGGCTCTGGGCCTGGGCCTCGATCGCGGCCAGCTTGGCGAGGTCGGCGGGGTCGGGTGCGGTGCCGGCCTGGGTCGCCGTCAGCACCGCCCGCAGCGGCCGCACGCTCTTGGCGTCGAGCGCGTCGAGCTGGGCCAGCAGCGCGGCGTTGGCGGCGGCGGCGGGCGCGGGGTCGGGCACGCCGCCAGCGGCGACCCAGGCGAGATAGGCGGCGTAATCGCCATTGGCCGGATCGGGCGGGATACAGGCGCCGTCGCTCTCGCGGATCACGACGCAGGGTTCGGTGGTGGTGGTCAGGCGATAGAGGGCCATGGCTTACAACTCCGCATTCGCGCTCAAGTAGCTGAGGCAGATTCCGGCAAAGGAAGAGCTACAGGTTGCGCAGATCACGGCAGCCCAAAGGGTCGCACCGGCCGTCCAGGACGTTGGGGTGGCCCCGCCGCCGGTGGCGTTCCAAGCGGCGTTGGTGGCCGGGGGGAGGACAATCGTCGGAGTGACTCGCTTGGGTACCTTAAACGGGGCAACTTCGTACATTGTCGTGGAGATGCCGGTTCCCCAGTAGCGACCGCCGTACACCACGAGTTCGTAGTACCGCCAGCATCGCGCCAATGTGACGTCGTAGGGCAGCACCTCCCAGGCGGTCGCCCGGGGTCCCCACTCCAGTTGCGGATACTGAACAGTGCCGCCCGAAAAGCGAACGGTGGCGTCGGTGCCCTTGGTCAGGGTGACGGTGCCGCCCTTGGCGACGGCGACGCCATCGATGATGGCGGTGGCGGTGCCGGTCCAGGACAGGGCGTAAACGCCGCTGCGCGGGATCATCTTCCCCTCGACCACCTGTTCGAGCCCACCGGCGGGGGCGGTGATGACGCCGTCGGCCCAGACCAGCGCCTGTCCGCTGGTCACCACCCGCCAGCGGTCGTAGGTGTACTGGTTGGCGGCGGTGGTGACGGTGCCGCTGGCGTAGGACCGCTGGTTGACCGGGTCGGCGAAGTCGGTGTTGATCAGCAGGTTGCGGAACGGCGGCAGAGCCTGCGCCGCGATCGCCTGGGCGGTGCGGAGCGGGGTCATCGCCTTGTCGCCGGCGGTGCCGGCCTCGGCCTCGGCCTGGGGGGCGACGGGAACCGACAGGGTCAGTCCCTCGGCCGCGCCGGGGTTGGTGATGGCGACCCCCAGCAGCCCGGACGCCCCGATCTTGGCCGACAGGGTGGCGGGGGTGGTGTCGGTGGGGCTGACCCGCGTGCCGCCCACCGCCTGCTGGGCGGCGGCGGCGGCGGCGGTCGCCGTGCTGGCGCTGGCGGCGGCCCCGGTCGCGGCGGCGGCGGCCGGGCCGG
>NZ_JBHUIY010000035.1:0-41203 GCF_042683125.1 Phaeospirillum tilakii | reverse complement strand
CGGTTCGCCCGCCGATACTCACGGCGGGCGGTTTCGGTCCAGGGCATCGATCTCTCTCCGTTTCGTCTCGCAACAAAACGGAATCACAACCCTCTGAAACCGCTCAACTCTTTTTGAGTTGGGCTCTCAAAGAGCATGTCGCGGTGCGCTGCAAGCCGAGCACCCAGGCCGAATACAAGCGTTCGGTCGAGCTGTTCATCAATCCGAAAATCGGGACCCGCAAGGTCACCGACATTGAGCGGCGCGACATCGCCGAACTGCACCAATCGCTCAGCCACATCCCCTACCAGGCCAACCGGACCCTCGGCGTCCTGTCGAAAATGTTCAATCTGGCCGAGGTGTGGGGATTACGGCCGGACGGCAGCAATCCCTGCCTGCACGTCAAGAAATACGTCGAGCGCAAGCGTGAGCGTTTTCTCAGCCCCGACGAGTTCGCCGCCCTCGGCACGGCGTTGCGCGAGGCCGAGGCGGATGGATCCGAGACCCGATCGGCGATCACCGCGATCCGGCTGTTGATGCTGACCGGCTGCCGTCTGAGCGAAATCATGACGCTGAAATGGGAGGACGTCGACACTGCGGCCCGGGAACTGCGCCTACCCGACTCCAAAACCGGGGCGAAGGTGGTGCATTTCGGCCAAACCGCCGCCGCCATCCTGGACAGCATCGAGAGGTTGGACGACAACCCGTTTGTCATCACCGGCAAGAAGCCCGGCGCCCGGCTGACCGACCTGCAACACCCGTGGCAGCGTATTCGGGACAAGGCCGGCCTGGGTGATGTCCGCCTCCACGATCTGCGCCATTCCTATGCCAGCGGGGCCCTGGCGCTGGGGGAAGGGTTGCCGATGATCGGCAAGCTGCTCGGCCATTCGCAGGTCCAGACCACCGCCCGCTATGCCCACCTCGCCAACGATCCGGTCAAACGTGCCGCCGGCCGGGTGTCGGACATGATCGGCCTCGCCCTGACCGGAGGCGAACCACAGAGCCGCTAACGTGTTGAAGATGTCAGTACAGACCTGATAGGGTTGCGGTCAGAGAGGAAGGTGCCTGATGACGTCCGCCGAACCGCATCCGACCAGAGCCCAGCCCCGCAAGGGCGACGTGATCCAGATCCGCGCCTCGTCCGAGACCAAGGCGCTGCTGAACCGGGCGGCGGCGTTGCGCGGACAAAAGCTGTCGGAATTCATGCTCGACAGCGCCCGGCGTCAGGCGGAGGAAACCTTGCTGGATCAGCGGGTGTTCTTGCTGGAGCCCGACGCACACGCGCAGTTCCTGGCGCTCCTTGACGCCCCCGCCGCGCCGAGCGACGAAGTCCGTCAGCATCTGACCCGCCCGGCTCCCTGGGAGCGGTAATGCCGGAAAAAGAGGGGCCTGATCCGCCCCGGCGCGTACACTCGCCAGAGCGTTTGACCCCGAGCCACGATCTGGCCGCGTTCCAAAACGGCCGGCACCCGCCTCTGGACGATTGGCTGAAACGTCGGGCGCTTGCCAGCGAAGGCCTGTCGGCCCGGACCTACGTCGTCTGTGACGCCGATCCTCCGGGACGGGTGGTCGGCTATTACGCGCTGTCCACCGCAATGGAACAGCGGCGGGTTCTGCCCAGTGCAAGACTTCGGTCCGGAACACCGGACGAAATCCCGTTGCTGCTGATTGGCCGCCTCGCCGTCGATCAGGCATGGCACGGAATGGGCCTGGGCAGCGCCCTGGTCTCCGACG
This sequence comes from Phaeospirillum tilakii, assembly GCF_042683125.1. Classification (NCBI taxonomy): domain Bacteria; kingdom Pseudomonadati; phylum Pseudomonadota; class Alphaproteobacteria; order Rhodospirillales; family Rhodospirillaceae; genus Phaeospirillum; species Phaeospirillum tilakii. The sequence continues at coordinate 39,490 of NZ_JBHUIY010000035.1, read as the reverse complement.
CCTTGCGGCGTTGCCTCGCCGCCGCGGACATCGCCGGTGTCCGCGCCGTGATCGTGCATGCGATCGACGACGGGGCGGTCAAATTCTACCGTCGTCTGGGTTTTATCCCCTCCCCGCTGGGGCCGCGCGTCCTGATCCTGCCGATTGAAACCGTTCGCTCCGTACTGTCCGATTAAACCCGGGGGGCAAAAATACCGCCCGCCCTCTCCCGCTCTGCTTCCTGGCCCGCCATGACCAATTCAAACGTCATGTCGCGGCAATGATCGACATGCCCGACCGCCTCAGTGACCTGCTGTTCCGCTTCCTGCACCAGAACAACGACACGCTTTCCCAGCGCGCCCGGGATAAAGAATTCGCCGGATTGACCGACGAAAAAGCCCGTAGGATCGAGTCCATCTACGCGGACGCCTTTCCCGGAGAGTGACCATGACGACCCGTTCACCCTCCCGGAGAGACATCATCTCGGCACTGCAGGTAGAACAGCGTCGTTTGCGGCACGAACAGGAGCAATCCGTCTGACGACCAATAGGTCACCCTCCCTCTGATAGCACACGAGGAGGCGACCGGAAGCCCCCTCGTCGCTTCACGGCGAACGCGGCCGGGGTGAGGTATCCGAGGCCGTGCAGGCGACGGCGACGACCTGATCGGCCGGAACACCCTTGGGGTCTGTTCGTGACGGCAGGCTCGGCACCGGACTCGACGGGCCGGACGAAACCTCCTATCAATGATAACGATTATCATTATCTTTTGCCGTGCGATCTTGCCCCCGCGCGGCAGTGCGAGGTCTGCCATGACGTTCCAGCCGTCCGATCCGACTCATTCCGAGATCGCCGCCTCGACCCTGATCCGGGATGTCTCCGTGCTGCGGCTCGACCCGGCCTCGACGTGCCACATGGTCACCCGTTCTCCCCAGGACGGGATCGACCTTCTGATCTGGCGCGGCCGGTTCAGCCGTCCGGTCGAGATGACGATCCGCGACGATAGCGAGCGGATCCACTTCACCTGCACACTGCAAGGCCGTGCGCGGCAATGGTTTGAATCCGGGGCCGGCAGCCTGGAACACCTGCTTGACGCCGGCACCGCCTGCATCGGGTTCAATCCCGGTTGCCGGGGCCGTTTCGGCCAGAATGGCCCTTTCGAAAGCGTGACGGTGATGGTCCGCCCCGACCTGTTCGCCGGCTGGGGCGACAGCGTCGATTCCACACTGAACCAGGCGATCCAGTCCGGCCGCTGCTTCGCCCGCTGCCCGCCCGTGGCCGAACTGACGGCAACGGCGGCAACACTCTGCCACGCCTTGACCGGCGAGCCGGGGCGGCATTCGTCCTTGTGGCTGCTGGGACAAGGCCTCGCCATGGTCGGGCTGGTACTGGAAGCCCATGGTGCCGGCCCCCACCCCATCGCCCCGCTTCCCGCGGCGGAGCGGCGCAAGTTGCGGCGAGCCCGCGACCGGCTGCTCGCCGACCTCAGCCAGCCGCCGACGATCGCCGAGTTGGCCCGCGAGGTCGGCCTCAGCGTCCTGAAGCTGAAGCGCGGCTTCCGCCTGATGTTCGACGACAGCGTCTACGGCCTGTTCCAGCACGAGCGGATGCAGGAAGCGCGCCGCCGCCTGCGCGCGGGGGAACTTTCGGTGACCGAGGTGGCGTCCGAACTTGGCTACACCAACGCCAGCCATTTCGCCGCCGCCTTCCGCAAGCAGTTCGGCGTCCCTCCGTCCGCCTTGAAGCGGGCACCGTAACGCGGGCCGCGTCCGCCGCGCGCCCTCCATTGCCGCAATCCGCTGAATTTTGAACCGATCCGGGCCCCAATCGAGCCGATCCGGGTAGCGCCGCGACGGACCCATCCCCGATCATCGCGCCACAGCTTTCCAACGCGCCGGATGGACCCTATGGACAAGCCCCGATCGATACGCCCTCGCAAGGCGGTGCTGCTGGCCCTCGCCAGCGGCGTGGCCATCCTGGCCTGCGCCGGGGGTCTCTATCACCAGAGCTACGGACGCTACTTCCAATCGACCAACAACGCCTACGTCCAGGCGGATTCCGTCGTGGTGTCGTCGAAGGTGGCCGGCCTCGTCGAGGCGGTGTTCGTCTCCGCCAACCAGGACGTCGCGGCGGGAGACCCGCTGGTGCGAATCGATGCGCGCGACTACCGCGCCGAGGCGGCCCAGGCCGAGGCGCAGATTGGCGTCGCCCACGCCCTGGCCGAAAGCACCCGGGCGCAAATCCGTGAACAGCGGGCGGGAATCGAACAGGCGCGGGCCCAGCGCGACGTCGCCGAGGAAAACACCCGTTTCGCCGAGGCCGAGGCGGCACGCTACGAACCGCTGGCCGCCTCCGGGGCGGAAACACGACAGAGTCTGGCCCGACTGCGCACCGAGGCCCGCCAAGCCCGTGCCCAGCTCGGAGCGCGGCGCGCCACCCTGGCCAGCGCCGAACGGCGGGTGGCCGCGCTGGAAGCGGGGGTGGAACAGGCCATGGCTCAGGCCCGGGCCGCGGAGGCGCGGTTGCAGGCGGCCCGGATCAACGTCGAGGCCAGCCTGATCACCGCCAGCACCAACGGCCGGATCGGCAACCTGACCGTCCGGGTCGGTCAGTATGCCCAGCCCGGCCAGCGGATGATGAGCGTGGTCCCGGTCGGCCGGCTGTATGTCGAGGCCAATTTCAAGGAAACCCAGGTCGGACTGATGCGGACGGGCCAGCCGGCCCGGCTGGAGGTCGACGCCCTGCCCGGCATCGCGTTCGCGGGGCGAGTGACCAGCCTTGCCCCCGGCACCGGAGCACAGTTTTCGCTGCTGCCGCCGCAGAACGCCACCGGCAACTTCACCAAGATCGTCCAGCGCGTCCCGGTGCGGATCTCGATCGACGCCAGCCCGGCGCTCCTGGCGCTGCTGGTGCCTGGCCTGTCGGTCGAGGCCGAGGTCGATACCCGCTCGGCCCGGGACGAGCTGACCCGGCTGGCCCGGGCCGATCAGCCGCAATGACCCCCGCCACGCCACGGCCCGAGGGAGAACGGACCGAACCCGGCGCCTGGCTGGCGGTGGTCGCCGGCACACTGGGCGCCTTCATGGCCACCCTCGACATCTCGATCGTCAACGCCGCGCTGCCAACGATCCAGGGCGAGATCGGCGCCAGCGCCACCGAGGGCACCTGGATCACCACCGCCTACCTGGTCGCCGAGATCGTCATCATTCCGCTGAGTGCCTGGCTGGTGCGCCTGCTGGGGCTGCGCAGTTTCCTGCTGCTGGTGGCCGGGCTGTTCACCGCCTTCTCGATCCTGTGCGGCCTGTCCACCTCGCTCGCGATGATAATCGTCGGGCGCAGTGGCCAGGGCCTGAGCGGCGGAGCGATGATTCCGACCGCGATGACCATCATCGCCACCCGCCTGCCGCCGCACCGGCAGATGATGGGCAATGCCCTGTTCGGCATGACCGCGATCCTGGGACCGGTGCTCGGCCCCCTGGTCGGCGGCATGCTGACCGATACGGTCAGCTGGCGCGCCGCCTTCTTCATCAACCTGCCGATCGGGATCGCCCTGGCCACCCTGCTCCTGACCGGATTGCGGCACGAGCGCTCCAACCTCGGACTGATCCGCGAGGCCGACTGGCTGGGAATCGGCGGCATGACCCTCGGTCTCGGCTGCCTCACCGTGGTGTTGGAGGAGGGGCAGCGTGAACAATGGTTCGAATCCGCGCTGATTCTTCGCCTCTGCCTCGCCGCCGGACTGGGCTTCGCGCTGCTGCTGGCCGGCCAGATGATGGCACGCCGGCCGGTGATCCGGCTGCGCCTGCTGCTCGACCCCCAGTTCGGCAGCGTGGTGATGATGGGCATCCTGCTGGGCATGGTGCTGTACGGCACATCCTACCTGATCCCTCAGTTCCTCGCCGCCATCGCCGACTACAACGCGTCGCAGGCGGGCCGGATCGTGCTGCTGGGCGGCGTCCCCTCGCTGATCCTGATGCCGCTGACGCCGCTGCTGATGCGCGGCCTCGACATCCGGATCGCCGTCGCCCTCGGCCTGCTGACAATGGCGGTCAGTTGCTGGCTGGAAACCGGGCTGACGGCGGATTCGGTCGGCGGAGACTTCGTGCTGTCGCAATTGCTGCGCGGCGTGGGGCAGGTGCTGGGGATCCTGTTCCTCAATCAGGCGGCGATGACCTCGGTTCCCCCCGACCAGGCCGGCGACGCGGCCGGGCTGTTCAATGCCGCCCGCAACATGGGGGGATCGATCGCCCTGGCCGGCATCGCCACCCTCCAGGATCAACGCCTCTGGCTGCACAGCCGACGGATCGAGGAGACGCTGTCGGCCAACGCCGTATCGACCCACGACTATCTCACCCTGCTGGGACAGGGCGAGTCCGTCGCCGGAATGGTGTCCCTGGCCCGGATCATCCAACAACAGGCCCTGGTGATGACCTTCAACGATCTGTTCTGGCTTCTGGGCACCGGCGTCGCGGTCGTGACCGTGCTGGTGGTGTTCCTGCGCCCCCTGCGCTCCGGCGCCGAAGCGATGGCGCGCTGAGATGCGGAAAGCGCCCGCCCCCGCCGCCCTCCTCGCCGCGCTGTGCCTGCCCGGCTGCATGATGCTGGGGCCGGACTATGCCGGACCGCCTGAAACGGTTCCCCCGGCCGCCCCGTTCGTCCGCGCCGGACCGGCGGACGGGGCCCCGCCGGCGCTGGCGTCCTGGTGGGAGGGATTGGGCGACCCGCTGCTCGACCGTCTGGTGGGGCGGGCCCTGGCCGGCAACGCCGACATCGCGGCGACCCGGGCGCGGACCCGGGCGGCGCTCGCGGTGCTGGCGGCACGGCGGGCCGATTTGTTCCCCCGTGCCGGCGCCCAGGGACTCTACCTGCATGGCCATCTGTCCGACGTCGATTTCGGCGCGATCCGCGACGGCGCCGGCGGATCGGAGGATTTCGACTATTACAGTCTCGGCTTCAACGCCAGTTGGGAAGTCGATCTGTTCGGCCGACAACGCCGAGGCGCCGAAGCCGCCCTGGCCCGCGCCGAGGCGGCCCAGGCCAGCCTGGCCGACGCCCGGCTCGGCCTGTCGGCCGAACTGGTGCGGACCTACGCCGACTTACGCGACCGGCAACGGCGGCTGGCCCTGGCGCGCGAGACCCTGGCGCTGCGTCAGCAGGCGCTGGATCTGATGCGACAGCGTCATGACCAGGGCACCGCCACCGAACTCGACATCGAACGCCAGCGGATGCGAATCGAGGAGCCACGGGCCCGCATCGCCCGGCTCGAAGCGGAAACGGCGGCGCTGCTTGACGCACTGGCGGTGCTGAGCGGCACCGTTCCCGGCACCCTCGACGCCGAACTGGCCCCGCCCCGCCCGGCCCCCCTGCCGCCGGCGGTGGTGACGGTGGACAACCCGGCGGCCTTGCTGCGGCGACGTCCCGATATCCGCGCCGCCGAACGGACACTTGCGGCCGACACCGCCGCGATCGGCGTCGCCGCCGCCGAGCGTTTCCCCAAGGTCACCCTGTTGGGCAGCCTGGGAGTCGGCGGCACCGACCTGTCCAGCCTGAGCCGACTGGATGACCTGTCCCTGTTCGCCTTGCCCCGTATCGAATGGACCTTCCTGGATTTTGGCCGCGCCGGGGCCATGCTGGCCCAGGCCGAGGCCCGGCGCGACGAGACCGAAGCCCGTTATCGCGGCGTCGTGCTGGCCGCGTTGCGCGATGCGGAAGACGCCCTGGCCCGTTTCCACGCCAGCCGAACCCGGATCGCCGGCTTCGCTCGCACCCTGGCGGCGGCCGAACGCAGCGTCGTCCTGCTGCGTCAACGCGAACAGGGCGGAACCGCGTCGCGTCTCCAGCTCATTGACGCCGAGGACCAGCGCGTCTCCGCGGCCGAGACCCTGTCCGGAGCCGAAGCCGACCTGACCCGGGACTACGCCGCCCTGCAAAAGGCCCTCGGCCTGGGCTGGGAGGATCAGGAAAAAGGGCCCTGATCCCGGCCGCCCCTTGAAATGATCCCTCTGGCGGCCGGCCAGCCCGCGCGGCGTTGAGCGTCAGCGTCTCGGCATGCATGGATCCAACGGATCAATTGATTCGCCGAGCGGCATGAGCCCCGCCCCGGCCAGAAAATTCCGATCCGGGTAAAGAACGGCACCGTTTCGGCGAGAGACGCCCTCCCCCACGCCGTATTGTCATCCAATGCTGATAATGAAAATCGTTTGCATCATGACGCGGGGAGCATCGCCACGATGGATGTCGCCAAACTGGTCACGGAGCTGGAAACGCTGGGGGTCGACCTGTGGGCCGAGGCCGGAAAGCTTCAGTTCCGCGCGCCGAAAGGGCTGCTGACCGCCGAGCGGATGGGTTTGCTGCGCACCCACAAGGGGCAGATCCTCGACCTGCTGTCGGCCGACCACAGCGTCGTCGTCGAACCCGATCCGGCGGCACGGCACCAGCCGTTCCCGCTGACCGACGTGCAGGCGGCCTACCTGCTGGGCCGGCAGGATTCGTTCGGCCATGGGGGGGTCGCCTGCCACGGCTACCTGGAGGCGACCTTTCCCGAAGCCGCCCCCGAACGACTGGAAGCGGCCTGGAACCGGCTGATCGCCCGCCACGACATGCTGCGCGCGGTGATCGCGACCGACGGACACCAGCGCGTCCTCGACACGGTGCCGCATTACCGCCTGGCCGTCACCGACTGCCGTGGCGCCCCGTCCGCCACCGTCAACGCGACACTGACGGCGATCCGGGCCGAGATGGACCACCGCCTTTACCCCACCGACATCTGGCCGCTGTTCGAATTGCGGCTGACCCGCACCGACGGGGGCGACATCCTCCACGTCTCACTCGACGCCCTGATCGCCGACTGGGCCAGCGCCGGCATCCTGTTCACCGAACTCGACCAGATCCTGGCCGGCCGGGACGATCGGCTGCCGCCGCTTGAAATCACCTTCCGCGACTATTTGCTCGCCGAACGGCGGCTGCGCGACACCGCGCGATACCGCCGCGACCGCCGCTACTGGCTGGATCGTCTCGACCAATTGCCCGCCGCGCCCGATCTGCCGCGCGCCCCCGCCACCGTCGCCACCTTGCCCCGCTTCGTCCGCCATCACGGCCGCCTGGGCAGGGCGGCGTGGGAGTCCCTGCGCCGCCACGCCGCCGCGCGCGGGCTGACGGCATCGATCCCGGTACTGGCCTCCTACGCCGCCGTGCTGCAACGCTGGAGCCGGCGCCAGCGGTTCAGCCTCAACCTGACCCTGCTCAACCGTTTTCCGCTCCACCCCCAGGTCAATGATCTGGTCGGCGATTTCACCTCGGTCAGCCTGCTGGAGGTCGAGGCGCCCGGGCCGCGCGGTTTCACCGAACAGGCGGCCCATCTGGCCGCGCGGATGCTCGACGACCTCGACCACCGCCTGTTTTCCGGGGTCGAGGTCATGCGCGAACTGGCGCGTCGGCGCGGCCGTGAGGCGGCTTTGATGCCGGTGGTGTTCACCAGCGCGATCGGCCTGGACGCCCGCCCCGAAGGCGGCCCCCGGTTCGGCCACGGCCTGACCCAGACCCCCCAGGTGGTTCTTGACTGCCAGGTCCGCGACGACGCCGACGGGCTGGACATCAACTGGGACGTCCGCCAGGGCGTGTTCCCCGACGGCATGGTCGATGACATGTTCGCCACCCTGCTGGCCCTTCTCGCCGCCCTGGCCGAGGATGCCACCGCCTGGGACAGAACCGAACCGGTGCCGCTGCCGGACTGGCAGCGGGCCGAGCGCGCCCGCGTCAACGCCACCGCCACCCGGTTGCCGGACGGGATGTTGCATCACGCCCTGCTGCGCCATGCCGCCCAAACCCCCGGGGCGACGGCGGTGATCGCGCCGGGGAGAACCCTGAGCTACGGCGAACTGGCGCGGCGGGCCGCCGGGGTGGCGACGGCGCTGCGTGACCGGGGCTGTGCTCCCGGCGAACCGGTGGCGATCGTGATGGCCAAGGGGCCCGAGCAGGTGGTGGCGGCCCTCGGAGTGCTGCTGGCCGGTGCCGCCTACCTGCCGTTCGAGGCGCGTCAACCGCGCCAGCGGCGCGACCGGGTGCTGGCCAACGCCGGCCCGCGCCTGATGCTGACCCAATCCTGGCTGCCGGTCGCCGCAGAGGCGCCGGCCGGGGTCGAGGCCCTGGCGGTGGACCGGATCGCCCCGGCGGAGACACTGCCCGAGACGGATGACGGCGCCCCCGACCGCCTTGCCTATGTGATCTACACCTCGGGCTCCACCGGCGAGCCGAAAGGGGTGATGATTTCCCACCGCGCCGCCCTCAACACCGTCGCCGACATCAACCGCCGCTTCGGCGTCAGCGCGACCGACCGCATGCTTGGCCTGGCCCAACTCGGCTTCGACCTGTCGGTCTACGACGTGTTCGGCGTGCTCGGGGCCGGCGGCACCCTGGTCCTGCCCGATCCCGAACGGGGGGCCGACCCGTCACACTGGGCCGAGATGGTCGCCCGCCATGGGGTGACGCTGTGGAACTCGGTGCCGGCACAGATGCAGATGCTGGCCAATTATCTCGAAACCGAACCCCGCCCCCTGCCCGCCCTGCGGTTGGCCCTGCTGTCGGGCGACTGGATTCCCGTCACCCTGCCCGACCAGATCCGCCGTCTCGTCCCGGGGCTGGACCTGATCGGACTGGGCGGCGCCACCGAAGCGTCGATCTGGTCGAACCACCACCGCATCGATAGGGTCGATCCGGACTGGACCAGCATTCCCTATGGCTTGCCGTTGGCCAACCAGGGGTTCCGCGTGCTCGACGAGGCGCTCCGCGACGCTCCGGCCTGGGTGACCGGCGAGTTGTACATTACCGGTGATGGTCTTGCCGACGGCTATTGGAACGACCCCGCGTTGACCGCCGAACGCTTCTTCCCCCATCCCGTCGATGGCCAGCGCCTGTACCGCACCGGCGACCTCGGTCGCTACCGCCCCGGTGGCCTGCTTGAGTTCCTTGGCCGCGAGGACGGCCAGGTCAAGATCCGCGGCCATCGCGTCGAGCTGGGCGAAGTCGAGGCGGCCCTGCTGGCCCATCCCGCCGTCGCGGCGGCGGTGGTGGTGGCGGCCGGGGGCACCCGCGCCGACCGTACCCTGCTTGGCTTCATCGAGCCGGCGCGGCGACGGCCGGACGCAGCCGAGGAGGAGCGGCAGGCGTGGCTGCGGCTCGCGCCGGTGGTGCAGCGGTTCGCCGAGGACCATCTCCGCGACCTGGACGCATCACGGGTGGCCGATTCGGTCGGCGCCCTGCGCGACGCCGCGCTGGCCACCATGTTCGACGCCTTCGCCACGCGAGGGCTGTTCGCCGACCGGACGACGGCGCACGATGCCGAGGCGATTCTCGTCCAAACCGGGATCGACCGGCGCCATCATTGGCTGGCCCGGCGCTGGCTCGACCTGCTGGCCCAGGCGGGATGGCTGGCGACCGAGCCGGAAACCGGCCACTACCTCCGGCGCCGCGACGGCATTGATGTCGCGGCGGCATGGGACCGGGTCGCCCGCCTGGGGGCGGAGGGCATGTTTCCCCCGGACTTCGTCGGCTACCACCGCGCCCACGCCGCGCGGATTCACGCCCTGCTGGCCGGCGAGCAGACTCCGTTCACGCTGCTGTTCCCCGAGGGGCGGCAGGACATCGCCCACGCGCTTTACCGCGACGACGCCATCTCGCGCCACAACAATCAGGCGGTTGCGGCCCTGGTCAACCGCATCGCCGCGCGACATCCACGCGGCACCGCGCTGCGCCTGCTCGAATTCGGCGCCGGAACCGGCGCCACCAGCGCGGCGGTGATCCCGGTGTTGGAGGGCTATGACGCCGACTACCTGTTCACCGACGTCACCCCCTTCTTCCTGTCCGAGGCGCGCGAGCGTTTCCGCGACCATCCCTGGGTCCGTTTCGGCCGCGTCGACCTTGACGACGACCTGCCCGCCCAGGGGATCGCGCCGCAATCGGCCGACGTGGTGCTGTGCGCCGGGATGCTCAGCAGCACCGCGGACATCGCCGCCGCGCTGGCGCGGATCGCCACCACCCTCGTTCCGGGGGGCTGGCTGATCCTGACCGAGCCCACCGCCGACCTGCCCCACATCCTGCTGACCCAGGGCTTCATGATCGAACCGGCCGGCGGCGACCACGCCCACGGCGGCACCAAATTCCTGCCGGTCGAACGGTGGCGCGAGTTGATCGCCGCCGCCGGAGGCGACCTGCTGCTGTCGCTGCCCGAGGACGACGCCCCACTGGCGGCTTGCGGGCTCCGGATGCTGGCGGCACGCTTCAAGGCCGACCGGGAACGGATCGGTGCCGACGAACTGGTCACCTTCCTGGCCTCGCGGCTGCCCTCGCACATGGTGCCCGCCCACATCCAACCGCTCGACCACCTGCCGCTGACCGGCAACGGCAAGCTCGACCGCGCCGCCCTGGCCGGCTGGATCCCGGTGGGCGGGATCGATCCCGGCGTCCCCGCCACCGCCGAAGCGGATGGCCTGACCGCGCGGCTGTGCGCATTGTGGGCCGAGGCCCTCGGCCTGGCCCGGCTGGCGCCGGAGGACAATTTCTACGACCACGGCGCGGATTCGCTGATCCTGGCCCGGGTGGCCGGACGCCTGCGCGAGGAGGTGGTCGAGGCCAGGGACTTCGCCTACGACACCTTGTTGCGCCAGATGCTGAACGAGCCAACCGCCGCCGCCCTGGCCCGGACCCTGCGCGCGCCGTCCGCCGCAGCGGAAACGGGAACACGGGCCGTCCCCGCGCCGGCCGTCCCGGCAGCCGGCCAGGACAGCAACGCCCTGCTGCTGCCGTTCGGCGGCGGCGACGACGGGGTGGCCCGCGTGATGTTCCACGCCGCCCTGGGCACGATGGATTATTTCCAGCACCTTGGCCGCGCTCTGGCGGCCCAGTCCCTGGGGCCGGTGATCGGCATCGCCGTCGCCGACACCGAACGCTACCTCGCGCTCGAACCGGCCGAACTGATCGGGCGGGTGGCCGACGATTACGCCCGGCGGCTGGCCGAGGCCGGGCACCGCCGTTTCCAGTTGGTCGGCTATTGCCTGGGAGGATTGCTGGCGACCGAGGTCGCGCGAAGGTTGTTGGAACGCGGCCTCGACGTGTGCGACCTGACCCTGGTCGACAGCATCCCGATGTTCATCGACACCGACGAGGAACTGGCGTTCGAGGCGATCTTCGTTCCCAACCTCAACCTTGATCCGGTCACGGCGGTGTTCGGCGCCGACATCGACCCTGCCGACGTCTACCGCGCGATCGAAACGCTGACCACCGGCGGCAACCAGCGCATTCCCGCCGGAGCGATGGGGCGGCTCGGCGGTGATCCCGGGCTCGAAGCGGTCGCGGCGGCGGCGCGGCGGCAGGCGGCGCGCCCGCAGCAGGACCGCCTGGCCGACTACGCCCGGGCGATGACCGCCCAGGCCGGAGTGCCGGTGGGGCCGGAACTGGTGCCGGCGCTGTTCCGGGTTTGCCGCCACAGCATGCGCGCCGCCCGCTTCGACCCGCCGCCCTATGTCGGCGACATGACCTATCTGCGCTGCCGGGAACAGCAATCCTTCGGCATCACCGCCGGCGTGGGGCATCTGGCGGTGCCGTTCTGGGAAAAGGTCTGCCTCGGCGACTTCCGCCTCATCGACGTGCCCGGCAACCATTTCAGCGTGGTCGAGCCGCCCCACGTCACGGTGGTGACCGACCATCTTGCCGCCGCGCTGGGAGGGGCCCGGTGAGCGCCCCCGACGACGCCCGCGCGCTGCGCGCGCTGCGGCAACCGGTGATGGGGATGATCCGGGCCGGAACCGGCCTGGGCGGCCTGGGCGCGCTGACCGGCCTGATTCCCTTCATCGGCATCGTCGAACTGGGACGCGCCCTGCTGCGGCCGGGACCGGCCGATCCGGGCGAGTTGGTGGCCATCGCCGCCGTGGTGGTCGCCGGACTGGTGGTCGGCTGGAGCTGCACCGGCGGCGGATTGTGGCTGACCCACATCGCCGACCACCGCCTCCAGGCGATCCTGCGCCGGGCCCTGGTGCGCAAGCTGGGGCGAGTCCCGCTGGGCTGGTATTCCGACCGCACCTCGGGCGCGGTCCGCAAGGCGGTGCAAAGCGACCTCGACGACCTGCACCATCTGGTCGCCCACCATTACGTCGAACTGGCCGGGGCGATCCTGCTGCCGGCCGGGGGCCTCGCCTACCTGATGTGGCTGGACTGGCGGCTGGCCCTGCTGGCCGTCGCTACCCTGCCGATCTATGGCGCCGCCTACGCCTGGATGATGCGCGGGTTCGCCGACAAGATGACCCAGCTTGACGCCAGTTTTTCCCGGGTCAGCGCGGCGATCATCGAATTCGTCCACGGCATCGCGGTGGTCAAGGCGTTCGGACAGACCGGGCGCGCCCACCAGGGGTATCGGCGCGCGGTCCGCGATTTCGGCGAACGCTACGCCGGCTGGGTGCGGCCGCTGCTGCAACTGGAGGCGATCAGTTCGATGGCGCTGTCGACGCCGGTGATTCTCCTGGTCAGCCTGAGTGGTGGCGCGGCGATGATCGCCCGGGGCTGGATCGGCCCGGTCGACCTGCTGGCCGAGGTCCTGGTCGCGGTCGCCTTGCCCCAGACGATCCTGACGCTCAACCAGAGCCTGACCGCCGAACGCAAGGCGGTGGCGGCGGCGGACCGCATCGCCGGCCTGCTCGACACGCCCGAACTGCCCAGCAACCCGTCGCCGCGCCGGCCCGAAGGCGGAGAGGTCCGCTTCGACTCGGTCTCTTTCCGCTACGACGACGGACGCGACGCGCTGTCCGGCGTCACCCTGTGTTGTCGGCCGGGCACCGTGACCGCCCTGGTCGGCCCGTCGGGGGCGGGCAAATCGACCCTGGCCAAACTGGTACCCCGTTTTTACGACGTGACCGGGGGCGCGGTGCTGGTCGGCGGAATCGACGTGCGCGAGATCGCCCCCGACCGGCTGTACCGCCATGTCGGGTTCGTGTTGCAGGACGTGCAGTTGGTGCATGGAACGGTGGCGGACAATCTCCGCCTCGGCCGTCCCTCGGCCAGCGACGCGGAGATGGTCGCGGCGACGCGGGCGGCGCGGATCCACGACCGCATCCTCGCGCTGCCGCGCGGCTACCAATCGGTGGTGGGCGAGGACGCGATCTTTTCCGGCGGCGAGGCGCAACGCGTGTCGATCGCCCGGACCCTTCTGGCCGATACCCCGGTGCTGATCCTCGACGAGGCAACCGCGCACGCCGACCCGGAATCCGAGGCGGAGATTCAGGACGCGCTGTCGGTGGTGGCGCGCGGTCGTACCGTGCTGGTGATCGCCCATCGGCTGGCCACCATCACCGGGGCCGATCGGATCATTGTGCTGGAATCCGGGCGGATCGTCGAACAGGGGCGCCATGCCGAGTTGCTGGCGGCGGGAGGACCCTACGCCCGAATGTGGCGGTCAGGCGCCAACGACGACGCCATCGCGATGGAGGCGTTGTGATGCTGCGTGACCTTGCCAAGATCCTGGGGCCGCGCCACGCCGGGGCGTTGCGGGTCTATCTCGCCTGGCTGGTGGCCTACGCCGTGCTGGAGGGGGCGGCGATCGCCTTGCTGGTGCCGGTGCTGAAGGCGCTGCTGTCGTCCGACCCCGCCGGAGCGACCCCGTGGCTGCTGACGCTGGCCGGCGCGGTGGCGGTGTACTACCTTGCCCGCCACCAGCAGACGATGAAAGGGTTCGCCCTGGCCCTGGTGGTGCTCACCACCCTGCACGACCGTCTGGGCGACCATGTCGCCACCTTGCCGCTGGGCTGGTTTTCCTCCGAGAAGGTCGGACGGCTGGCTCAAAGCGCGACCGGGGGGACCATGATGGTCACCAACGTGTTCGCCCATTTGATGACTCCGGTGGCCAGCGGGGTGCTGACCCCGGCGACGATCGCCCTGGCGATGCTGCTGTTCGACTGGCGGCTGGGCCTGGCGACCTTGGCGTGTGTGCCGTTGATCTACCTGGCCCACCGCTGGTCGTCGCGCTGGATCGGCCGCACCGAGGAAGCGGTCGACGCGGCCGGGGCCGAAGCCGGCAACCGGGTGGTCGAGTTCGCCCGCCACCAGCAGGTGCTGCGCGCTTTCGGCCGCACCAGCGACGGCTATCCTCCGCTCGACGCCGCGATCGCGGCCCAACAGGCGGCGGGGGGATCGATGCTGCGCAATACCATTCCGCGCCTGCTGGTCGGCGGGCTGTCGGTCCACCTCGCCTTTCTGGCCCTGATCTCGGTCGGACTGACGCTGGCGCTGACCGGCGCGGTCGATCCGGTCGAACTGGTCGCCCTGCTGGCATTGGCCGCCCGCTTCGCCGGACCGCTGGCCGAGGCGGCGGGACGCACCGGCCTGCTGCGGATGGCGGCCAACGACCTGCACCGGCTGGCCGAGATCTTCGACCAGCCGGCCTTGCCCCAGCCGGCGACCCCGGCGGCGCCGACCCGCCCGGGGACGATCGCGTTCGAGCGGGTGACGTTCGCCTACCGCCCCGACCAGCCGGTCCTGCACGACTTGTCGTTCCAGATTCCGGCGCGGACGCTGACGGCGATCGTCGGCCCGTCGGGATCGGGCAAGACCACCATCACCCGCCTGCTCCTGCGTTTTTTCGACGTCTCGTCCGGCCGCGTCCTGGTCGGAGGAACCGACGTCCGCGCCCAGGATTCCGAGACGCTGATGGCCCAAATGGCGCCGGTGATGCAGGAGGTCTACCTGTTCGACGACACCATCGAGGCCAACATCCGGATCGGGCGGCCCGACGCCGGCGAGGACGAGGTGCGCGAGGCGGCCCGGCTGGCCGGGGTGGAAGAGATCGTCGCCCGGCTGCCCCAGGGCTGGAACACGCCGGTGGGCGAAGCCGGCTCGCTGTTGTCGGGGGGCGAACGCCAGCGGGTGGCGCTGGCGCGGGCGGTGCTGAAGGATGCCCCGATCGTCCTGCTTGACGAGGCCACCGCCGCGCTCGACCCCGAGAACGAGCATTTCGTCCAGGCGACGATCCAGCGCCTGAAACAGCGGGCCACCGTGGTGGTGATCGCCCACCGGCTGCCGACCATCGCAGCGGCCGACCGGATCCTGGTGCTGGATGGCGGCCGGCTGGTCGAATCGGGCAACCACCGCGACCTGCTCGCCCGCAACGGCCGCTACGCCGCGTTCTGGCGCGAGCGCCGCCGCGCCCATGGCTGGCGGCTGGTGCCCGAAGCCGGACCGGCGGCGCAGCCGAAACGGCATCCGGGGCCGGGGGTGCCGGCATGATCGTCGGACTGGTCGGCGGCTATGGCGACGTCGGAACGGCGGTCGCGCGACAGATCGCCGCGCTGGGGCTGGCGCGGCTGCGGATCGGCGGACGCGACGCCGAGACGGCGCAACGGCTGGCCGCCAGCCTGGGCGGCAGTGAGGCCGCCGGGGTCGACGCCGGCGACGACGCCGCACTCGACCGTTTCGTCCGGGACTGCCGGGTGGTGCTCAATTGCGCCGGCCCGACCCAGGCGATCGGCGACCGGGTGGCGCGGGCGGCGTTGCGGGCGGGGGCGGATTACGTCGACGTCGGAGGTGATGAACGGCTGGAAGCCGCGCTCGACCCCGGCGAATACCGACGGCGGGGGCGGATCGCGGTGATTTCAGCCGGCTTGCACCCCGGACTGACCGGATTGCTGCCCCGCTGGGCGGCGGGACGAGGCTGGAGCCGGGTCGACGGCCTGACCAGCTATTTCGGGCTGCGTGACACCTTCACCCCCACGGCCGCCCTTGATTACCTCCAGGCGGCGGCCGACGGCATCGGCCGGTCGGGAACGGTGTGGCGGGGCGGCCGCCATCCCGCCCCGCCGGTCCGGAACGGCGAAACCGCCGTGCCGCTGTTCCCCGTCCCGACCACCCTGCTGGCCTACCTGACCCCCGAAGCGGAACGGCTGGCGCGCGCGCTGCGGCTGGAACACGGTGCCTGGTACACCGTGCTGTGCGGGCGGCACGTCACCAGCGCCTTCGCCTGCGTCCACGGGCTTGGCCCCGAGGCGGGAGCGCGGCTGTTGTGCCAGGCCAGCCGGCTCGACCTCGGCGGACAAACGCGCTTCGTGCTGCATCTGCTGCAACTGGACGGCTGGCGCGACGGCCGGGCGACAACGCGCACCACCGTGCTGCGTGGCACCGGCAACGCCGCGCTGACCGGGGCGATGGCGGCGATGACCGTCGCCGCCGTCCTCCGGGGCGAAATTCCTCCCGGCCGCCATGCCGCCGCCGCAATCCTGAACCCCGACCGAACCATCCCCCGCCTGGTGTCCTGCGGCGTGGTCGACCTGCTGACCGAGGCCGACGGGACCATCGCCGCGCTCCACGCCATCGAAGAGGGCGCGTTATGACCGCATCGGACTTGCCATCGTTGGCCGCGACGGCCCATCGGGCCGGACTGACCGCTCTGGCCGAACGCGGGGCCGGGGCGGAGACGATCGCTGCCCTGCCCGATCGTCTGTGGCGGGTCGAGGCGATCAGCCTGGACGCGATCCGCGCCTTGCTGGCGGACAGCGGCGCCCTGCCCCCCGGCGGCCCGGCCCACGCCCCCCAAGAGATCCTCGCCATCCTGGGCACCGCGCCGCGTCACGCCTGGCTGGTCCGCCGCTGGCTGGCGGCGCTGGGCAGACGCGGGCTGATCGCGCCGGACCGCGACGGACGCCTGGGCTGGAGCGGACCGCCCCCGCCCAAAAGCGAGGGCGCGGCGGCGCTACCCGAGGCCTACCGGGCCCTGGGCTTTCCCCCGGCGATGGCGGTGGCACACGGTGCCGCGCTGGAGCGGCTGGCCGCCCTGGTGCGCGACGAGGTCACCCTTCAGCGGATTCTGTTTGGCGATGGCGACGTGCTGACCGCGCTGGCCGCCTATCAGGACAACCTGTTCACCGCCTACCTCAACGCCGCCGCCGCCGCTCTGGTCGCCACCCGCGCCGACAGCGGCCGCCCGCGTCTACTTGAACTGGGCGGCGGCGCCGGTCTCACCACGGCGGCGACGGTGCGGGCCCTGGGGGGACAGGCGGCCGCCTACCGCTTCACCGACATCTCCCGCCTGTTCACCAGCGCGGCGGCGCGGCGGTTCGCCCAGGTTCCGGAGCTGTCCTGCGCGCCGCTCGACATCGACACGGATTTCGGGTCCCAGGGGGTGCCCCCCGCCTCGGCCGAAATCGTACTGGCCGGCAACGTTCTGCACAACGCCGCCGACATCGGCGCCACCCTGCGCCGGATCCGCCAGACCCTGGTGCCGGGCGGCTGGCTGATCTTCACCGAATCCACCGAAGAGACGGACGCGATCCTCACCGCGATGCAATTCCTGCTGTCACCGCCGGCGGGAGCACCACCTCCGGGCGGCCGCGACCGGCGCCCCGACGGCCATGTGTTCCTCGACGCGGCGGACTGGACCGACGAACTCGACGCGGCCGCCCTTTCCCCGGTCCTTGAATTGCCCGAACCCGCCTCGCCGCTGGCCGCCGCGGGCCAGCGCCTGTTCCTCGCCCAAGCCCGGTAAGCCCACGATGACCACCCCCCCTCCCTCACTGCCCGACCAGATTCTCGCCGCCCTGCGCCGCCAGGAGACCGGAGCCGCCCTGTCCTCGGGCGAACACCGGTGGAGTGGCGCCGAAATCGCCGCCCTCAGTGACCATGCCGCCGCGCTGCTGCGCGACCGCGGCGCCACGCCGGGCGGCACCCTGGTCTGGCCCGAAACGGCCGTCGAACAGCCCGGCCTGCTGCCGGCACGGCTGGCGGCGCTGCGCCTTGGCCTGCGCCTTGTGGTCGGCCCGCCGACGGAGGGACCCGCCGTGCGGCTCGGTCCGGAGGACCTCGTCCCCCCCGGAGGCAAGCTCCGGCCACGATCCGGCCTGGGCTCGCTCCCGGAGGCGGCCGGAGGCGCCCCCGCCGAGGAAAAGCGGATCCGGCAGCTTGGCAACCGGCTTGGGTCGGTCCGCCGCGTCGCCGTGCTGGCCCCGCTGACGGGTGCGGGGGGCGACGCCGCCCTGGCCTGCTGGAGCACCGGCGGCAGCGTCGTCCACCAGCCGGCGGCACAATCCTCCCCCGGCACGGCGTTGCGCGTCCTTGAACAGGCGCAAGCGGACGCAGCGGTGCTGACCACCCCGCTGCTGCGCGACCTGCCGGAACATCCCGCGCTGGCCCTGGCCGATTTCGGACCGTTGCGGAGAATCGTCCACGATGGCGCGACAGCGGCGGACGGCAACGCCGCCTGGCGCGAGCGGGGAATCGATCTGATCGGCATCGAGGCCGGCCCCGGCGACACGACGGCCCCGGCCACCGCCGGAGACGAGGGCGCCCGCCTGCTCGCCGCGGCCGCGGCCGAGGTCGATGCCGACATGGCCGGGCTCGATCTGGCCGCCGCCCTGTCCGTGATCGACCGCCTGGGCCACACCGCGCTGCTTTCGATGCTGAACGCCCTGTCGCGGCGCGGGCTGTTCCCCCATCCCGGCGCCGTCCACGGCGTGGAGGAGATCCTGCAACGGGCCGAAGTCGCGCAAGAGCATCAACCGCTGATCCGGCGCTGGCTGCGCGTTCTGGAAGAACACGGCCTGCTGCGTGCCGACGAAAAAGGCTGGCGAGCGATCGCGGCGCCCGAAACCTACGCAGACCGGGCGATGGCCCGGGCGTGGGACGGGTTGGAACGCGACTGGAGCGCCACCACCGGCGGAAACGCCGGAACCATCGCCTACGCCCGCCGCAATGCCGAGTGCCTGCCCGAGCTGATGGCGGGCCGCATCCTGGCCGTGCATCTGCTGTTCCCCGAAGGACGCGCGGACCTGGCCCGCGCGCTTTACCGCGAGAGCATCGCCGCCCGCTATCAGCATCTTGCGGTGCGGGCGGTGATCCGCCGGATCGCCGCAGGCTGGCGCGGGAAACGGCCGCTGCGGCTGCTGGAGGTGGGAGCGGGCACCGGAGCGACCACGGAAACCCTGATGCCGGCCCTGGCGGCGGCCAGCGGCGGCAGGGCCGAATACCTGTTCACCGACGTGTCGCGTTATTTCCTCGACCAGGCGGCGTCATGGCTGGCGGCCTATCCCTTCGCCCGCCGGGGGCTTTACGACATCGACCGTGCCCCGGACGGACAGGGTCACGCCGCCGGCAGCTTCGACGTTGTGATCGCCGGCGGCGCGCTCAACGCCGCCCGCGACACCGACGCCTCGGTCGGTTGGCTGCGCGAGCTTCTGAGCCCGAACGGCTGGCTGGTACTGACCGAACCGACGGTCGAGGAGGTGTGGGTCATGGCCTCGCAAGCCTTCATGCTGGCCGAGGCGCGCGACGGCCGGCGCCGCAGCGGCACCACCTTCCTGTCGCTGCCGCAATGGAACGCGGTGCTGGACAGCGCCGGATTGCGCCGCTCCGCCAGCCTGCCTCGGCCCGGGCATCCGCTGGACCGGCTGGGGCATCGGGTGTTCGTCGCCCGCAACGCCCCGACGGAGATGGTGCGGTGACCCCGCCCCGGCTCGGACCGACCCGGCGGGTCGTGGTGGTGGGAACGGCGTTCGGCCGGATCTATCTCGACGCCGTCGCCTCAGCGCCGGACAGATTCTCCCTGGCTGGAATCCTGGCACGCGGCAGCGACTATTCGCGCCACTGCGCGCGGGAACGCCGGGTCCCGCTCTATTGCACGGTCGAGGCCTTGCCCGACGACATCGACATCGCCTGCGTGGTGGTGCGGTCCGGTGCCACCGGCGGCGCCGGGGCGGATCTGGCCCAGGCCCTGTTGGGACGCGGGATCCACGTCCTGCAGGAACATCCGGTTCACGTCACCGAGATCACCGCCTGCCTCCAGGCGGCGCGGCAGGGCGACGCCGCCTACGCGGTCGACACCCTGCATCCCAACATCCGCGCCGTGCGGCAGTTCCTGGCCGCCGCCGCCCATCTGCGCCGACATCATCCCCCCCGCTTCCTCGACGCGGCCTGCAACAGCCAGTTGGCCTATCCGCTGCTCGACATCCTGGGGCGGACGGTGGGCGGGCTGCGGCCCTGGACGTTTGCCGACGCCCCGCTCCGCCCCTCGCCGGACGCCCCGTTCCTCATCCTGACCGGAACGCTCGGCAGTGTCCCGCTGACGCTGCGGGTGCAGAACCAGGTCCACCCCGACGACCCCGACAACCATTCCTTTGTGCTGTACCGGGTCGCGCTGGGATGCGACGCCGGCGTGCTGACCCTGGCCGACATCCAGGGGCCGGTGCTGTGGACCCCCCGGTTGCATGCGCCACGCGACGCCACCGGCCGGCTCCGGATGCGCGGCGACGGTACCGAACGACTGTCCGTGTCCAGCACCACAATCCTTGCCGGGGGCGAACCGGGTAGTTTCCACTGGATGTTCGCCCGGACATGGCCGGACGCAGTGGCCACCTCCCTGCGCGACCTGGACCGGGCGATCAACGACCCGGCCGCCCGGCGACGTGAAGGCCAATGGGCGCTCGACGTGTCGATGGCGTGGCGCGACCTGACCGGACGGCTCGGCATGCCCGAGATGATCCACCCGGAGGAACCGGCGCCGCTGCCGGTGGAGGAGTTAATCCGCGCCGTCCACGCGGTGGGATGAGCAGAGCGCGATGCCCCCGGAAAAACTGGAATGGAAGGAAAAAGACGATGCGATGCAGCCATGTCCTGGTTTGGGTCGACGACCTGCATCGGGCCGTGCGGGATTACCGTCATCTTGGCTTCCAGGTCGACTACGCCAGCGAGCAAAGCAAGGCCCGCCATGCCCATGTCTGGTTCCCGCAGGGACCGATCCTCGAACTGCTGACCACCCCCGGCAACGCGCGCCATTTCACCTGGCTGATCGACCTGGTCGCCGGACGCGGCGCCGGACGCCGGATGGTGGGCTGGGCCGGCGCCGGGGAGGGGTTTTGCGATATGGCGGTACTCGGCGAAACAGCCGACCTGGCCTCGGTGCTGGAGGATCTGCGCCGCGACGGGGTGACCACCGGTCGGCCCGTCCGCTGGGTGCGCCGCCGTCCAGACGGACAGCGCACCCGCTTTCAGTTCGCCTACCCGACCCGGCCCGGCCTGCCTTTCCTGGTCAGCCCCTACGATCCACCGCAACATCCCGCCAGATCGGCCCATCCCAACGGCGCCAGGGGGATGACCCGGGTCCGGCTGGGGGTCGCCTCCGGAGACGAAACGGCGGTGGCCCGGCTGGTCGGGGACGACCCGGCGGTCACACTTGAACCGGCCACGACCACCGGCGTGCGGGCGATCGAACTGGCGGGATTGCAGCACGAACTGGAACCAACCTTCCTGCACGGAGCGGTCATCCGCCGTGACAGCAAACGGACGGACACCACCGCCGGCCTCTCCGACCATTTTAGTTGAATATGAAACTCATTCTCAACTAAGATCTCCACCCTGAAGAGGGGGGCAGAAAGGTCTTTCGCCGAATACCCGCCCCCCCCTCGAAATGATCCGCTGTGACGGCCGGCAAGCCCGCGCGGCGTCGCCGTCCCCGACCTGAAATGATCAAACGGATCAATTCAGTCGCCGGGCGGTATAATAGGCTTGGGGACGACATGAAACAGGATGACTCCCTCCCGCAGGGGGATTGGCGCGGCGGCAGCAACGACTATGGCGATCTGTTCGAAACCGGCGCGGGTCGGTTGAGCGACCTGAACGCCCGGTTCGTCGATCTGCGGCCCGACATGACCGCCGCCCTTTACGAGGGCAACGGGCGCGAGAAAACCCATGCCGAGCTGCTCAACAACAGCCCTTTCATTCATTTCACCTGCCTGCTCAGGGACCGCTCATGCACCCTGGTGCGCGGTCGGGAACTTTCGCCCGACGTCGGCGAAGGCTATGTGGTGTTCGCGCCCGGGGAACGCTTTTCGGTCGATTACGGCCCGCATTACACCCATGTCGACCTGATGGTGACACCGGAAGCCCTGTCCGACCTGGCTGGAGACGAGGCGGACTGGATTCGAGACGAAGTCGGGCGCGGGTTCATGATGCAGGCGAGCCCCCCTGGCCAGCGGATGGTCGACGCCGCGCTACGGTTGGCCGCCCATATCAAATCTCCCCACGCGCAGCGCCTTTATCTGCATTCAGCGGCGCTGGAGCTGCTGGGCGGGCATATCGATGGCCTGGGCGGCCGCGCGCCCGCCGGGCCGGTCCCCCCCCGCGAACGCCAACGCCTGATCGCGGCGCGGGAACGCCTGCTGCGCGACCTCAGCACGGCACCGACCATAGCCGAACTGGCACGGGAAATCGGGCTCAACCAGCTCAAGCTGAAACAGGGTTTCAAGGCCCTGTTCGGCACCAGCGTCTACGCCCTGTTCCAGCAGCACCGGATGGAGCGGGCCCGCCACCTGCTGCGCAGCCACAGCGTGACGGAAACCGCGCTGATGCTGGGATACAACAATCTCAGCCATTTCAGCACCGCTTTCCGCAAGCAATTCGGCATCCTGCCCCGCCACGAACGCAAGGGCGTGGCCGGCGACCTCCCTCCGCCGAGATAATCCCGATCCGGGCAATTTTACACCCCGTTTCGGGGGGGATTCCTCCCGCAAAATTGATAATGACAATCATTATCTCTGCTGCATTCTCCGGTCGCCGGCCTCCGCCGCGACCGGCCCCCCGCAGTTGGTGAGGAAAGGGACTTTCGATGGAACGCGCCTTTCATCCATGGCCGGAAGAGTTGGCCCGAAAGTATGAGCGCCGGGGCTATTGGCAGCCACTGGCTCTGGGAGAGCAGTTCCGTCACTGGGCCAGCCGCCATGCCACCCGCACCGCCCTGGTCGACGGCGCGACCAGGCTGTCCTTCGCCGACCTCGACGCCAGGATCGACCGCCTGGCCGCCGGCTTCCACGCCCTGGGCCTTGTCGCGGGGGACCGGGTTCTGGTGCAGTTGCCCAACAGCGCCGGGTTCGTCGCCGCCTGCTTCGCCCTGTTCCGCCTTGGCGTGGTGCCGGTCCTGGCGATGCCGGCGCAACGCTCGGCCGAAATCGACGCCCTGTGCCAAGTGGCCGAACCGGCCGCCTACCTGCTGCCCGAGCGCTTCCTCGGGTTCGATTATCGGCCGATGGCGGAGGAGATCGCCGCCCGCCACCCGTCGCTGCGCTTCCTCATCGTCGACGGCGCGCCCGGGCCGCACCTGACGCTGGAGGGACTCGAACGTCCGCGGCGGGATTTCGCGGCCCCCGGCCATCGCGACGTCGCCCTTCTCCTGCTGTCCGGCGGCACGACCGGCACCCCCAAGCTGATCCCGCGCACCCACGCCGATTATGCCTACGCCGCCCGCGCCTCGGCCGAACTGTGTGGCCTCGGCCCCGACAGCGTCACACTCGCCGCGCTGCCGCTCGCCCACAATTTCCCCCTGTGCTGCCCGGGGCTGATCGGCACGTTCTCGGTCGGCGGCACCGTGGTGCTGGCCCGCACCCCGGGCTTCGACGAAGCCTTTCCGCTGATCGCCCGCGAACGGGTCACCATTACCGCCCTGGTTCCCGCGCTGGCCCGGCTGTGGACGGCGGCGCGGGCCTGGAACCAGGACGACCTGTCCAGCCTCGCCCTGCTCCAGGTCGGCGGCGCCCGGCTGGAGCCGGCGGCGGCGACCGAGCTGCGCGCGGCGCTGGGATGCCGGGTTCAGCAGGTGTTCGGCATGGCCGAGGGACTGCTGTGCTACACCAGACCCGACGACCCCGACGACGTTGTCCTGACCACCCAGGGCCGCCCGCTCAGCCCGGACGACGAGGTCCGGATCGTCGATGAAGACGGAAACGAGGTCGCACCGGGCGAAAGCGGCGAACTGCTGACCCGGGGGCCCTACACCATCCGCGGCTATTACCGCGCCGGGACCGCCAACGCGGCGTCCTTCACCCCGGACGGGTTCTACCGCTCGGGCGATCTGGTCCGCCGCACCGCCGGAGGCAATCTGGTGGTGGAGGGCCGGGTCAAGGACCAGATCAACCGCGGCGGCGAGAAGATCGCGGCGGCCGAGATCGAACAGCACCTGCGCGCCCACCCCGCCGTGCGCGACGCGGCGGTGGTGGCGGTGCCCGACCCCCGACTGGGCGAGCGCAGTTGCGCCGTCCTGATCGCGCCCGAAAGCCAGCCCGGCCTTGACGGCCTGCATGCCTTCCTGCGCGGACGCGGGCTGCCCCGCCACAAGCTGCCCGACCAGGTGGCGTTCGTCCGGTCCTGGCCGCTGACGGCGATCGGCAAGATCGACAAGAAGCAGTTGGCCCGGCTGGCCCGGATGCCCGAGGCGGAAGCGGCCCGCCCCTACCTCGAACACGAAACGACCATCGCGGGCGAGCCGCTCGAACTCGCGGCGCGGATCGCCGCCAGCGACCCGGACGAGGCGCTGATGGTTTACGAACGCGGCGGGGAATGGTCGGTCGGCATCGGGCGCGCGGCCGAAATCGTGGCCGACGCGGAGGGACTGATGCTGCGCCTGGGCGACGGCGTGCGGCGCTGGCACGGCCCCGACCTTTGCGCCCAGTTGGTCCAGGCCCTGGCGGCGCTCCCCTTCACCGGCTGGCGCGTCTACGGCACGGCGCATTTCGAGCTGGCCCGGCGGCTGCTGGACCTGCCGGTGGCGAAGGACGCCCCGCCGTTACTGCATCTGGTCGTCCCGGACAGCGAAATCCGCCTGTCGCGGGGGCGGGCGCTGCTGCGCGGGCTTGATCAGCCCGGCCTCGACGCCCTCGCCCGCCGGCTCGCGGCGCTGGACCGCCCGGCGGCCGGGCCCGCCCGGCCGCTTCCCGCCTCCCGCATCGAGGTCCCCCAGGTCGAAACCGCCGAGGCCGAGCCTTACCGGCGCCTGGTCGCCGTGGCCGTCGCCGAGATCCGCCAGGGGCTGTACCAGAAAGTGATCCTGTCGCGGCGGGTAAGGCTGACCGCGATGCCCGACCTGATCGCCAGCTACCTGACCGGACGGCGGGCCAACACCCCCGCGCGTTCCTTCCTGCTGCGGCGTGACGGGTTCCAGGCGGCCGGGTTCAGCCCGGAAACCGTGGTCGAGGTGGCCGGGGACGGCGCGGTCAGCACCCAGCCGCTGGCGGGAACCCGGGCGCTGGGACAGGATCCGGCCGAAGAGGAGCGCCTGCGGGCCGAACTGCTGAGCGACGCCAAGGAAGTCGCCGAACACGCGGTGTCGGTCAAGCTGGCCCACCAGGAACTGGAAGAGGTCTGCGCCCTCGACTCGATTCATGTCCGCGACTTCATGACGGTGTGCCGGCGGGGATCGGTCCAGCATCTCGGCTCGCGGGTGGCGGGACGTCTGCGCCAGGGTCGCTCCGCCTGGGATGCCTTCGCCGCCCTGTTTCCGGCCGTCACCGCCTCGGGCATCCCCAAGCGCCCGGCGATCGAGGCGATCGGACGACACGAGCCCGGGCCGCGCGGCCTTTACAGCGGTTGCGTCCTGATCGCCGACAGCGACGGCGCCCTCGACGCCGCCCTGGTGCTCCGCACGGTCTACCGCCAGGGAGACGAAGCCTGGCTTCAGGCCGGAGCCGGGCTGGTCGCCCTGTCCACCCCGGAGCGCGAGTTCCGCGAAACCTGCGAGAAGCTGGGAAGCGTATCGCCCCACCTGGTCGCCGCGACGGCCGAAGGCGGGCAAGAGCGCATCGGTCGCGCCCTGGAAGGGGCTGGCGCATGAGCACGCCCCCGCCGTTGGCCGCGCCGGCCGCCGCCTTGTCCCCCGACTGGCTGCGCGCGCAAATCCTGCCATTGCTGTCCCATCCAGGCCGGACGCCTAGCGACGACGACGACCTGATCGAAGCCGGACTGGATTCGCTCCAGGTGATGCGACTGGTCGCCAACCTGGGCCAGGCCGGGGTGGCGGTCACCTTCTCCGCCCTGATCGAGCGGCCCACCCTGGCCGCATGGGAAGAACTGGTCCTCGCGGCCGCCCCCGCACGGGAAGATCCCGGCGCCGCGACCATGAAAACAGCGACCGACGATGCGGTGGGCGGGGACACGGTGGACGGGGACGCCTTCGCCCTGACCGACGTCCAGCACGCCTATTGGATCGGCCGCCGCGACGACCAGCCCCTGGGCGGGATCGGCTGCCACGCCTATATTGAACTCGACGGACACGACGTCTCCCCCGACCGGCTGGAGGCGGCGTGGAACATCCTGCGGCGGCATCACGGCATGCTGCGCGCCCAGTTCGGCGCGGATGGCACCCAGCGGATCGCCCCGGCCGACGACAGCGTTCACCCACTGCCGGTGCATGACCTGCGCGCGGCCACCCCCAACGAAGCGGCGGCGGCCCTTGATGCGACCCGCGACCACCTGTCGCACCGCCGCCTCGCCGTCGAAACGGGCGAGGTGGCCGGGCTCGAACTGAGCCTGCTACCGGACGGGGCGACCCGGATTCATTTCGACGTCGATTTGCTGGTGGCCGACGTCCACAGCCTGCACATCCTCCTGCGCGACCTTGCCGCCGCCTATGCCCACGCCGCCACGCCGCCCGCCCCGGTCGACTGGAGTTTCGCTCGTTACCTCGCGCACGAGACCCGGCGCAAGGCGGCCAGCCGCGACACCGACCGCGCCTACTGGCTCGACCGGCTGGCCGACATTTCCGGCGGACCGGCTCTGCCACTGCGGCGCCAACCCGAGGAGATCGGCACGCCGCGTTTCCGCCGCCACCTGCGCCGGCTGAGCCCCCCGGCCTGGGACGCGTTGCGGCGCCACGCCGCCCGCCACCGCCTCACTCCGGCGCTGGCTCTGGCGACCGCCTATGCCGAGACCTTGGCACGCTGGAGCGCCTCCCCCCGCTTCCTGCTCAACCTGCCGCTGTTCGACCGCCAAGGCGGCGACCCGGGACAGGAAGAGGTCGTGGCCGACTTCACCAATCTGCTGCTGCTCGCGGTCGATTGCGGTGAGGACCGTCCCTTCGCCGCGCGCGCCAGTGCCCTTCAGGCGGATCTGCATACCGGCATCGCCCACGCCGGCTATTCCGGCGTCCGGGTCCAGCGCGACCTCGCCCGGCTGCGGCCGGGCGAACGAAGCTTCGCCCCGGTGGTGTTCGCCTGCAACCTCGGGACGCCCCTGCTGGGAGACGAGGCCCGCGCCGTGCTTGGTGAACTGAGCTACATGATCTCGCAGACGCCGCAAGTCTGGCTCGACCACCAAGTTTACGAACTGGACGGCGGTCTGCTGCTGACCTGGGACGCGATCGACGGCCTGTTCCCGGACGGGCTGATCGAAACGATGTTCGCCGCCTATGCCGGTCTGGTCGAAACCCTGGCCACCGACGCGGCAGCGTGGGAACGGCCCGTCCCGGCGGCGTTGCCGGCGCAACAGCGGGCAGTGCGAACGGCGGTCAACGCCACCGAAGCCCCGTTCATCCCGCGCCGCCTGCACGATCCCCTGTTCACGACGGCGGGGCTGAGCCCCGAACGGGTGGCCGTGCTGGACGACGGAACGGCACACAGTTACGGCGCATTGGCCGACCGGGCCCTTCAGGTCGCGGCCTTGCTGGTGGAACAGGGCGTGCGGCCGGGTGACCCGGTGATGGTGACGGTCCCGCGCGGCAGCGACCAGATCGTCGCGGTGCTGGGGGTGCTGGCGGCGGGCGGCTGCTACGTCCCGGTCGGCATCGACCAACCGGCAGCCCGCCAGGCCCGCATCCGCGAGACCGCCGACATCCGCCACGCCTTGCTGCCGGCCGACCTCGCCGCCGCCACCCGGCGCCCGCCGCTCGACCGGCCGGTCGAAGTCGCGCCGGAATCACCCGCCTACATCATCTTCACCTCGGGTTCGACCGGCGAACCGAAAGGAGTCGAAGTCACCCATCAGGCCGCGGCCAATACCGTCGACGCCATCAACCGCCGGTACCGAATCGGCGCCGGCGACCGCGTGCTGGCGGTATCGTCGCTTGATTTCGACCTGTCGGTCTACGACATCTTCGGCCTTCTCGGCGCCGGGGGCGCCGTGGTGGTGGTCGGCGAGGAAGAACGGCGCGACGCCGCCGCCTGGCTTGACCTGATCCGCCGTCATCGCGTGACGGTCTGGAACTCGGTGCCGATCCTGCTCGACATGCTGCTGGTCGCGGCCGAGGCCATGGGCGGACCGCTGCCGTTGCGGCTGGCCCTGGTCTCGGGCGACTGGGTCGGCCTGGACCTGCCCTTCCGTCTCGCCACCGCTTCCGGCGCCGCCACCCGGCTGGCCGCGCTGGGCGGCGCCACCGAGGCGGCGATCTGGTCCAACGTCTACGACGTGACCGGGCCGTTGCCGCCACACTGGCACTCGATCCCCTATGGCGCGCCGCTGGACAACCAGTGCTACCGCGTGGTCGATCCGCGCGGCCAGGACTGCCCCGACTGGGTGGCGGGAGAATTGTGGATCGGCGGCAGCGGCCTCGCCACCGGCTACCGCGGCGATCCGGCACAGACGGCCCGCCGCTTCGTCACCGCCGGCGGACGCCGCTGGTATCGCACCGGCGACCTCGGTCGCTATTGGCCGGACGGAACCTTGGAGTTCCTCGGCCGCACCGACCATCAGGTCAAGGTGCGGGGCCACCGCATCGAACTGGGGGAAATCGAGGCGGCGTTGCAGGCCCAGCCGGGGGTACGCCACGCGGTCGCACTGGCGGTGGGGCATCCCGCGGCCCTGGCCGCCGCCCTGGTGCCGGATCCCGGCGCCCCGGCCGACCTGATCACCCGGGTCCGCGCCGGATTGGGCGACCGGCTGCCCGATTACATGGTCCCCGCCA
This sequence comes from Phaeospirillum tilakii, assembly GCF_042683125.1. Lineage (NCBI taxonomy): Bacteria > Pseudomonadati > Pseudomonadota > Alphaproteobacteria > Rhodospirillales > Rhodospirillaceae > Phaeospirillum > Phaeospirillum tilakii. The sequence continues at coordinate 10,831 of NZ_JBHUIY010000035.1, read as the reverse complement.
CCCTGGTGGTCCGCGACGCCCTGCCGCTGTCGGCCAACGGCAAGGTCGACCGCGCCGCCCTGGCCGCCGCCCTGGCCGGGCTCGCCACCGTCCCCCCCGCAGCAGGCGACGACCCGCCGCGCGGAGAGCTGGAACGGCGGGTGGCCGCCGTCTGGAGTGCCGTGCTCGGGCAAGAGCGGGTTGATCGCGGCGACGACTTCTTTCTCCTTGGCGGCGACAGCCTGCTTGCGACCCGGGCGGTCGCCCGGCTTCGACAAGAGGGACTGACCGCCGACCATCCGCTTCGCCTGCTGTTCGCCAGGCCGGTGCTGGCCGAATTCGCCGCCGGGCTGACCGAGGCCAGCTCCCTTCCGGCCGTCACGCCGGTACGCGAAGACGACGCCGAGCGCGCCGCGCCCTTCCCGCTGACCGAGGTGCAGCAGGCCTATCTCACCGGACAAAAATCCGGCCTGCCGCTCAGTTGCGGCACCACCTACGCGCTGGAATTCGACGGGAACGACGTCGACCTGGACCGGCTCGCCGCGGCCTGGAACCGGCTGGTCCGCCGCCACGAGATGCTGCGCGCGGTGGTGACCGAAGACGGGCGGCAGCGCATCCTGCCCGAGGTCCCGCCGGTGACGATCTCGGTCGAGGACGCCCCCGGCGCGGACGAGGCGGCCGCCAGCCTGCGGCTGATGACGCGATGGGAACAGCGCGCAACCGGCGCCCGCCCCGGCTGGCCGCCGTTCGACCTGCACGCGGTCCGCTACGGCCAGGGGCGCTGCCGGTTCGGCCTCGCCGTCGATTACCTTCTTCTGGACGGGTTCAGCGTCAAGCTGCTGCTGGGCGAGTTGGTCGCGTTGGTGCGCGATCCCGCCGCCGTCCTGCCGCCGTTGAGGCTGTCTTTCCGCGATTATGTGCTCCAAGTCCGTCCCGATGCCGAAACGGTGGCCCGCGACGAAGCCTACTGGCGTGGCCGGCTCGACGACCTGCCGCCGGCCCCCGACCTACCCCTCGCCACCGATCCCGCCGCCATCGCTGCGGCACGGTTCTGCCGCCGCGAGACCCGGCTGGCGGCCGACCGCTGGCGGCCCCTGCGGGCGCGGGCGCGCGAATTCGGCCTGACCCCCTCGGCACTGCTGCTGACCGTCTACGCTGCGACGCTGGCGCAATGGAGCGGCGGCGAGGCGCTGACCCTCAATCTCACCCTGTTCGACCGCCACGACGTCCACCCCGACATTCACCGGGTGCTGGGCGACTTCACCACCCTAGCCCCGGTCGCCTTCCACCCGCAGCCGGGGGCCAGCCTGCTCGACTTGGCGCGGAGGACCCGCGCGGAACTGGCCGAGGTGCTGGAGTACCGGTCGGTCTCCTCGATCTGGGTTCAACGCGAACGCGGCCGCCGAATCGGCCGGACCGCCGCCCTGCCGGTGGTATTCACCAGCACGCTCGGCCTCGCCGACGATGTCATGGACGACCTCCCTCCCGGCTTCCCTGCCCTGGCGGCAGGCGGCATCTCCGAAACACCACAGGTCTGGCTGGACCATCAGGTCTCCGAACTGAACGACGAACTGCGGCTGACCTGGGACGCGGTGGACGGATTGTTCCCCGCCGGTCTGCTCGACGAGATGGTCGCCGCCCACCATCGCTGGCTGGAAACGCTGGCGGCCGACGCGACCTCCTGGAGCCGCCCCATCCCCGACCTGCTGCCGCCCGGACAGCGGGCCCGGCGCGAGACCGGTGCCACCAGCCAGGTTTCCCCAGCCGGCCAAGCCTTGCATCAGGGCTTCTTCGACCTAGCCCGCGCCCGCCCGGAACGAACGGCGCTGTTCGATGGCGAACGGGCCGTCAGCTATGGCGAGTTGAGCCGGCGGGCCTTGCGGCTGGCCGCCGCCCTGCGGGCGAAGGGGGTCAAGGACGCCGAACCGGTGGCGATAACGCTGCCACGGGGCGTAGATCAGGTTGCCGCCGTGCTAGGGGTGCTGGCCGCCGGCAGTTGCTACGTCCCGGTCGGCCCCGATCAGCCGCCAGCGCGGCGGCACCGTATCCTGGCCACCGCCGGCATCCGTCATGTCGTCACCGCCACCACCCTGGCCGACAGCGAAGACGCCGTCCCACTGGACGCGCCCCTCCCCTGCCGGGGCGAGGATCCGGCCTACGTCATCTTCACCTCGGGGTCGACCGGCGAGCCCAAGGGTGTCGAGGTCAGCCACCAAGCTGCGCTCAACACCATCGTTGCCGTCAACCGCCGTTACGCCATCGGCGCCGACGACCGGGTGCTGGCGGTGTCGTCGCTTGATTTCGACCTGTCGGTCTACGACCTGTTCGGCCTGCTGAGCGCCGGAGGGGCGATGGTGGTGGTGACCGAGACCGACCGGCGCGAGGCGGCGGCATGGCTGCGGCTGATCCGCCGCCACGGCGTAACGGTGTGGAACAGCGTTCCGATCCTGCTCGACATGCTACTGACGGCGGCGGGAGACGACCCGGAGCCGCTGCCATTGCGGGTGGCCTTGTTGTCGGGCGACTGGATCGGCCTTGATCTGCCGTCCCGGCTGACCCACGCCACCGCCGGAGCCTGCCGGTTCGCCGCGCTGGGCGGCGCCACCGAGGCGGCGATCTGGTCCAACCTGTTCGAGGTCGATGGCCCGCTTCCCGCCGGGTGGGGCTCGATCCCCTACGGCTTCCCTCTTCCCAACCAGGCCTACCGGGTGGTCGGTGCGACGGGACAGGATTGCCCCGACTGGGTGGTCGGGGAACTGTGGATCGGCGGCGCCGGGGTGGCGATGGGCTATCGCGGCGCTCCGGCGCTGACCGCCGAACGCTTCATCAGCCGGGACGGACAGCGCTGGTACCGGACCGGCGACCTTGGCCGCTTCCGCCCCGGCGGGGTGCTGGAATTCCTCGGCCGGCGCGACCAGCAAATCAAGCTGCGCGGCCACCGCATCGAATTGGGGGAAATCGAGGCGGCCCTTCAGTCCCAGCCGGGGGTCCATCAGGCCGTCGTGGTGCTGCAAGGCCAGCCGCAGGCGCTGGCGGCGGCGGTGGTGCTTGCGCCAGCAACCGCCGCCAGCGAGGAATCCGAGAGCCGGCTGCGCGCCGGACTGACGGAGAGCCTGCCCGATTACATGGTTCCATCCCGGATCGAGGCGTTCGAGCGGATGCCGCTGTCGTCCAACGGCAAGATCGACCGCAAGGCGGTCCTGGCCTGGTTCGACGCCACCACCCGGCCCGCCGGCCACGACAACCCGCGCGACCCGCTGGAAAGCGCAATCGCCGCGATCTGGGCCGATACGCTGGACCAGCCGCGCGTCGGGCGCGACGACGATTTCTTCCTGCTTGGCGGCGACAGCCTGCGCGCCACCCGGATCGTCGAACGGCTGTGCCGCGAGGGAATCACCCGCGAACCGGTGCCGTTGCGCCTGCTGTTCACCAGCCCGACCCTGGCAGGGTTCACCGCCAGCCTGACTCACCACCACGCCGTCCGGCCCGCCCCCACCGCCGACCCGCCTCAAGCCATGGCGGAGAGGGAAACGGCGGAAGCGTTCGAGATGGGCGCGATCTGACCCCCGGCCGGTCCGGCCCGCCCCTCCGGAGGAGCTTTCCGCTTCCGTCCAGGTGTCCGGCGTCGCCGGAAGGCGAGGCTGCCCTGAACCACGACGACACCCCTTACTGGAGACCGCTGTGATGTCGGTGAAACGCGATGCAGTCTAACATAAGGTTCCTTCCGGATGCGCTCCGGGTTCATGGCGCCCCCGACCGGAACACCACCGCCGGCGGCCAGGTCAGCGGGCTGATGCTGATGTTCACGCTCGCTCTGGCGTCGCAGGTCCCGGCCGCCCCGCCGGCCCGGGCGGAGGACGCCGACAGCGCAGGGACGATGGCGCTGCCGGCGGTGACGGTCACCGCCCGGCGCGGCGAGGAACAGGCCAAGGACATCCCATTCGGCCTAGCCGTGATCGATGGCGACGCGGTTGAAACCGGGCGCATGCAGACCGTCGATGAGGCGCTCCGCAACGTCACCGGAGTCAGCATCAATTCATCGGGCGGCCCCAACGATTACAATGTTCGCATCCGTGGCGTCGGTTCGCTCTACCAGATGAACATGGACGACAATTCCGTTGTGCTGAACGTCGATGGCGTCTCGATGTCGTCGCGCAACCTGTCGCTCGGGACCCTGGACGTCGATCAGGTCGAAGTGCTGAAGGGACCGCAGGGCACCCTGTTCGGCCGCAACAGCGAGGCCGGCGCGATCAACATCACCACCCGCAAGCCGACCCGGGTGACGGAAGGCTATGTGCGGGGCGAAATCGGCCAGCAGATGCAGAATCTGGAGGAGGGGGCGATCGGCGGTCCGATCAGCGACACCCTGGCCGCCCGCATCGCCGTCCGCCGCACCGGCGCCGATTACTGGGTCGACAACGCCCAGGACGGCAAGCCGCTCACCCAGATGAGCGACCTCGCCTTCCGCGGCAGCCTGCTGTGGGATGCCGGCACCGGGACTGACGCGCTGCTGACGGCGGAAGGGGAACGCAACACCGGCGGCATCAATCTGCTGATGCTGCGTCCCTATGGCGACCATCCGGCGCTCGACATTTCCCCCAAGGTGTTTGACGAGAACCGCAAAAGCAACAGCCGCACCTCGCTTGAGGTCAATCATGATCTCAGGGCCAGCCGGCTGACCTCGGTGACGGCGGCGACCACCACCAATTACATCGGCTGGAAAGCCTATGACCGCGACCTGACCCAGGCGATGTTCGGCTTCCCGATGGAGATGCTGGTACGGGATTCCGCCTTCGAACAGGCCTACAGCCAGGAATTGCGGCTGGCCTCATTGCCCGGCGCCAAGGTGTTCTGGGTTTCCGGCCTCAATGTCAGCCATGCCAACCGCTCGTTCGACAGCGCCTATGTCTCGCAGGGGGCACGCAACGCCAAACGCCGTTTCACCACCGACAGTGCCGGCCTGTTTGGCGAAGTGACCTATCCGCTGACTGACGCGCTGAAAGTGACGGGCGGCCTGCGCCATTCCTGGGACTGGAAAGGCTATGACGCAGATTATGTCTCCGCCGCCGGACTCCACAGCACCGACCAGCGCGGAATTTATGCCAATTACATGACCGGCCGCGCCGGCCTGTCCTACGCGGTGACGGCGGACACCAACCTCTATGGCACGGTGTCGCGCGGCTACAAATCCTCGGGATTCAACGATTACGCCACCCAGGTCGCCGACAGCGTTCCCTACAAGGCGGCGACGGTGCAGTCCTATGAAATAGGCGTCAAATCCGAACCCGCCCAGGGGCCGTTCACCCTGAATGGGGCGCTGTTCCTGACCCGGGTCAAGAACGACCATATGATGAGCTACAATAGCACGACCTTCGTCACCTCGGTCCTGAATGCCGACACTGAAAGCAAGGGCGCGGAACTGGAGGGATCGTGGCGCTTCGGCAACGGCGTCACCCTGTCGGGTGGTGTCGCCTACACCTACGCCGAGATCACCTCCGATGCGTCCGGGGTGAGCGGGGGCGATGTCACTGCCGGCAACCGGGTGCCCGACGTGCCGCGCTGGAGCGGCAATCTGGCCCTGGCCTATATCGAGGATCTGCCCGATTTTCTTGGCCTGCCTGATCCGGGGATCAATGCCCGGATCAGCTACCGGGTCGCCGGCAGCCGGCCGGCCGACGTGCAAAACCATTTCAACCTCGCCCCCTACGGCAAGCTTGATCTCCATCTCGGCCTGATGATCGCCAGCGCCGAACTCTATGCCTGGGGCGACAACCTGCTCAACGACCGTTACGACCTCTATGGCTACGGGGATTCGTCCTATCCCGGCGTGACCTACGGCAACCTGGCGCGCGGCCGCACCGTCGGCCTTGGCACCAGCTACAAATTCTGATCGGCCCCGGCGGCAAATTCCAGAAGGAAAGGAAGAGCGAATGGAGCGCAAGACCGCGCCAGCGACGTGGTGGCTGCTGACCAGCCTCTACACCACCCAGTATCTCGGGCTGGGGTTCCTGGTGGTCGCCCTGGTGGCGATCCTGCGCGACCACGGTGCCAGCCTCGACCAACTCGGTTTGATCTACATGCTCGGTCTGGTCTGGCCGTTGAAGTTCCTGTGGGCGCCGTTGATGGACAAGGTCCGCTTCGGCCGGTGGGGCCATTACCGGGTCTGGCTGCTGCTGACCCAGGGCGGGCTGGCCGTGACCCTGGCGGCGATGGGACGGTTCGACGTGGTCGGGGATTTCTGGACCGTCTATCTGCTGGGGCTGGCGGTGGCGGTGCTGTCGGCCTCGCAGGACATCGCGGTCGACGGCTTGGCCTGCCGGCTGCTGACGCCGGCCGATCGTGGTTTCGGCAACGGCATCCAGGTTGCCGGCAACCTGTTCGGCAACATGCTGGGCGGCGGCATCGTGCTGCTGACCTATCCTCTCCTCGGCTGGCAGGGCAGCATGCTGACCCTGGCCGCCGGCACCCTGGTCTCGCTGGGACAGCTCTTGTGGTACCACGAACCATCCTGGGCCTCCGTTCCCACTGCCGGGGCCAATCTTTTGCGCTGCGCCGTCGCGTTCTGGACCCGGCAAGGGGGCCGCCTCTGGCTGCTGCTGGTGCTGCTGTATCCCGTCGGCAGCAGTCTGGCCTATGCCCTGATCGTGCCGATCCTGGTCGATGCCGGCTGGGGAATGGACCGGATCGGCTTGGCCGTCAACGTTCTGGGCTCGCTGGCCGGAATGGCGGCGGCACTGGCCACCGGCTGGATCCTGCCCCGGCTGGGACGACGGCGCGGGATGATCTTGGCCGCCCTGCTCCAGATCCCCGGCATCGGCGCGATCGCCTTGCCGGTGTTCGGCATGACCGACGACGTGACGGTCACCGTCGCGGTTGGGCTTTATTTCCTGTTCTATAATCCGGCCGCGACGGTTCTGGCCACTCTGATGATGGACCACGCCTCGCCCGAACGCCCGGCCACCGATTACACCGTCCAATACAGCCTGAACATGCTGTTCGCGATGGCGGCGATGTCGGTTGCCGCCACCCTGGCCGGACAAATCGGCTATGGCGGTGTGCTTGGGAGCGCGGTGGTGGCCGCACTGCTGGCGGCGATGCTGTCGCTGCGCTACCGTCCGCTGCCGGAAGCCGAAACCGCTGGCGCGACGGCGCGCCCGGTTCAGGCGGCGACGGTAGGGAACCTGCCATGACCGCCGACCGCCGGCGGGGATGGCTGCGCCGCCCCCGTCCCACCCCGGACGCGGCATTGCGGCTGGTGTGCCTGCCCCACGCCGGTGGAACACCGGGGTTGTTTCGCGCCTGGGTGCCGCTCCTGCCGCCGGCGATCGAGCCCGTGCTGGTCTGCCTGCCCGGGCGGGAAAACCGCCTGAGCGAGCCGGTTCCGCCCAGTATCCCCGCCCTGGTCGCCGACTTGGCCGAGGCGGTGGAACCGTTACTCGACCGCCCCTGGGCCTTGTTCGGGCACAGCATGGGGGCGGCGGTGGGGTTCGAGTTGAGCCTGACGCTGCGGCGGCGGCCGACCTGGCTGTTCGTTTCCGCGCGCGAACCGCCCCAGCATCATCATGGAGGCGCTCTCCACCGGCTCGACGACGAGGCCTTGTGTACCGAATTGCTTCGGCTTGGCGGTACCCCGCCCGAACTGCTGCGCGAGGCAGAGATCCGGGCGATGGTGTTGCCGGCAGTACGCCAGGACTATCGCTTGATCGAAACCTACCACGCCCGCCCTGCCGGGCGGACCGACGCACCACTGAGCGTATTTCTTGGCCGCGACGACCCCGATCTGACCCGGGAAGAGGCGCAGGGCTGGCGCAAATGGACCACGGGGCCATTCGACCTCACCGTGTTCGAGGGCGGGCATTTCTATCTCGCCGACCAACCCGAAGCGGTGGTCGCCGCCATCCTCGCGACGCTCACCGGAGCGTGGACACCGAAGCTCGGGCCGTTTCAGTCCCTCTTGACCGAAAAAACGCCTCGGCATCGGGGGAAGGTTTGATATTAAGAGTCACTTTCATTATTCGGCGATGGATCATGGCGCGTCCCCATTCTCCCTTTGCGCCGGCTTGGACGGCGCTCATGCGCAGGTTCCAATCCTTGAGACCCTCTCGGCAGGATACTTTTTCATGACCTCTCCCGATCTTCCCCCTTCCTCGCTGCCGCACGACCTATCGCCCTGGGCGATGTTCATGTCGGCCGATTCGATCGTGCAAACGGTGATGGTCGGCCTCACCTTGGCCTCGGTAGCGACATGGAGCCTCTGGCTGGTCAAGGTCGTCGAACTGGCACTCGCCCGGCGGCGGGTACGCCAGGTGAAGGCCACTCTCGAGGAAACTGTCAGCCTGAACGAGGCAATCGCCCGACTGGGCGATGTCGCTGGAGCGGAAGCTCATCTGGCCCGAGCGGCGATGGCCGAAGCCCGCCTGTCGGGTGAGGGCTCGACCGCAGGACTGAAAGAGCGGATCGCCAGCCGCCTGGGCCGGATCGAAGTCAGCGCCGGGCGGCAATTGGCCAAGGGAACCGGCCTGCTGGCGACGATCGGCGCGGTCGCTCCGTTCGTCGGCCTGTTCGGCACGGTGTGGGGCATCATGAACAGCTTTGTCGGCATCTCCCGTGCCCAGACCACCAACCTCGCGGTGGTCGCTCCCGGCATCGCCGAAGCATTGCTGGCCACCGCGCTCGGTCTGGTGGCGGCGATCCCGGCGGTGGTCATCTACAACGCCTTCGCCCGCTCGATATCGGGATACAAGGTGGAGATGGCCGACGCCTCGGCCGCCGTCCAGCGCATCGTCAGCCGCGACCTCGACCGCCGCGCCCTGCCGCTGCCGAAAGCGGCGGAGTAACGCCGATGGCTCCTGCTCCGGTCCGGGACGAAGACGACCTCGCCGAAACGCATGAGATCAATGTCACCCCGTTCATCGACGTGATGCTGGTGCTGTTGATCATCTTCATGGTCGCCGCCCCGCTGGCCACCGTCGATGTCAAGGTTGACCTGCCTGCCTCAGCCGCCCCCCCGGCCCCCCGGCCCGACCGGCTGCTGTCGCTGACAGTGGCGGCGGATAAAACCCTGAGGGTTGGTGATACCGTGGTCAGCGGGGAGCAATTGGCGGCGACGCTCGACACCATTTCCGGTGGCGACAAGGAAGCCCGTCTCTTCCTGTATGCCGATACCAGCCTCGCTTATGGCAGCCTGATGGAGGTCATGGATCGCCTCCGTGCCGCCGGTTATCTCAAGGTCGCTCTGGTCGGCGCGGAAGAAACGCGATGAAACCAGGAATGGCCACGGCCTCATCATCGTTCTCCCCGTGTGGATCGGGCACGGACGACGGCACCAACGGCCCGAACTGGCGACACTGGATGGTTTCGGCCACACTGGTCGGACTTTTCCACGTCGGGTTGCTGACCGTCGCCGTCATGCGGCCATCAAGGCCGCCACCGCTGCCAACACCGCCGGCCATGGCGATCGACCTCGCTCCGCTCCCCCCGCCACAGCCCGCCCCCAAGGTGGAACCGCCGCCGCCAACACCGCAGCCAGCCGAGACGAGACCGAGGCCGCGGACTCCTCCGCCCCGTCAGACGCCCAAACCGCAAGCCGCCAAGCCGATCGCCCCGCTTTCCCGCGCTGCGGAGGTCGCACCCGCCCCGCCGGAACTGGACGCGAAGCCTCCGGAGCCGGCGCCATCCCCGCCGCCACCCGCCGTGACATCGACATCAACTCCGCCGAGCAACGCGGCCCATCTATCGTCGATCGCATCATGGCACAGAATACTGCTCCAGCATCTGCAAAGCCGGAAACATTATCCCCGCACCGCTCAATCCCGGCGTCAGGAAGGAATCGCGGTGATCCGCTTCGTTCTGGACCGCCGGGGAAGCCTGTTGTCGGCCCGGCTGGAACGCAGCAGCGGCGTCGAGATCCTGGATGAGGAAGCGGTGGACCTGCTCCACCGTGCGCAACCTCTGCCGCTACCGCCCCCTGAAATCGCAGGCGACCAGATCGAGTTGGCCATCCCGATCGAGTTCCGGCTCAAATGATGTTCAAGATATTTTCCATCCCTCATCCCTCCCCTCGGTTCAGCGAAATCGTGAGCCTTGCAGGCCCGGCCACATTCCGGGCAGGCAACAGCGAGCCCCGATCCGCCACCCCCAGACGCGGGTGCAGCAGCGTCTCCATCTCCAGGTGCCGGCGCCACGGCGCCATCGGGAATGGGAGCAATGGCATCGCCCTTGCCGATCTCGACGTAATGGGCGCGGCCGTCGACCGCGCCGACGATCTGGTAATGGCTATCCTTGATCTCGTCCGACAGACCGCGCGCGACGAGACGGCCGACGATCGGTCGGGACGGCAGTTCGGCTGGAGCGTGCAGGACATAATAGACGGCGGATCGAAGCAGCCCCTGCTCCGTCATTTCGCAGTGCATCGTCTTGAGGATGTCGCCGCGCTCGCCCCTCTCGAGTTCATCGGCGAGGCGCCATTGCCCCGGCGCTACCTCCTCGGCCAGACCGAGCCGCTTCAGCTTTTGCAGACGACCGGCGCGCAGCAGGCGGCGATCGATGGAGATCAGGCGCTCCTGCTCAATGTCGTGCCGCAGCCGGTTCTCGATCTCGCGCTCGGTGCGCTGCCCGAGGTCGAGGCTGACGATCTCGGCGGCGCGTTCCCGCATGCCGGTGGCGATATAATCCCGGGCGATGATCAGGTCGCGGCCGCGTTCGTCCCGCCCCCGGAGGATGACGTGGCTGTGGGGATGGCCGGTGTTGTAGTGGTCGACCGCGACCCAATCGAGCCGGGTGCCGAGATCCTGCTCCATCTGCGCCATTAACCGCCGGGTCAGCGGCTTCAGATCGTCGTACTGGTCGCCAT
>NZ_JBHUIY010000034.1:0-41679 GCF_042683125.1 Phaeospirillum tilakii | reverse complement strand
CCCGGGCGGCCGCCGCAGCGGCGAACCCGGCGGCGACGGGAGCGCGGCCGAGGCCGGCAGCGACGACGGCGCCAGCGCCGACCCGCCGCCACCGGCCCGCCCCCGCCTCGACGAGGACGCCGCCGGGGCCGACCTGACCGGCAGCGGCACCATCCTGCTGGTCGAGGACGAGGACGCGGTGCGGACCTTCGGGGCGCGGGCGCTGCGCAACAAGGGCTACAGCGTGATCGAGGCCCGCTCGGGCGAGCAGGCGATCGAACTGCTGCGCGGGCCGCAGCCGGTCGATCTGCTGATCTCCGACGTGGTGATGCCGGGGATGGACGGGGTCACCCTGGCCGGGCTGGTGCGGATCGAGCGTCCCAGCGTCAGGGTGGTGCTGATTTCCGGCTATTCCGAGGACGTCGCCCGCGACGGCATCGCCCCCGATGCCGGCTTCGCCTTCCTGCCCAAGCCGTTCTCGCTGGCCCAGCTCGCCCTCACCGTCAAGCAGACCCTGGCCGAGGGCGAGGGGCGATGAGGAGCGGCCGGTGCCATCAACATTTCGCACCCCCCCCGTTGACGAAGCGGGTCGGCGATCACATCATCAAGGCAGACAACCGCGGGACCCGCGGCCGCACCGCGGTGTGCCGGCAACCGGCCCCCTCCCCCCTGGCGGCGAGAGGACGTGATAATTCCCATGATGACTGAACGCAGACTGTTCACAGCCGAGATCAAACGGCTTCAGCAGCAGGGAACCCCGGACACGACGCCGGCCGCGCCGGGCGAACTGATCAAGGCGTTGCGCGAACTGCGCGGCGACATCAAGGGGCTCGAGGCGCTGATCCGCCAGGGCGAGGTGCCGTTGCCCGCCGCCGCCCCGGCGGTGGCCGCCGCCGCGCCGCGACCGGCCCCGGCCGAGGAGCCGCTGCCGACCAAGGGCGCCGAAGTGTCGATGCTGAAGACCGAGCTGCGCGCGCTGGCGGTCTGCATCGAGCACACCAAGGCCGAGATCGCCGCGCTGCGCCCGCAGGACGCCGACGAGGACCGCCTGATCGCGGTGACCTTCGAGCTTGACGCCATCGTCACCGCCACCGAGCGCGCCACCGAGCAGATCCTCGAGGCGGCCGAAAAGATCGAGGCGATCGGCCACGAGATCCAGTCCCACGCCCCCGACGCCTACGTCAAGCGGCTGGTGGACGACATCACCGACACCATCAGCACCATCTTCGAGGCCTGCAACTTCCAGGACATTACCGGCCAGCGCATCACCAAGGTGGTCAAGACCCTCAAATACATCGAGGCCCGCATCAACGCGATGATCGAAATCTGGGGCCCCGAGAACATCGCCGAGGTCTCGCCCAAGATCTTCGAAGAGCATCATCACGACGAGGACGCCAAGTTGCTCAACGGCCCGCAGCTTGAAAACAAGGGCATCAGCCAGGACGAGATCGACAAGCTGTTCGGCTGAACCGCCGATGAGTCCGTTCCAGCAGGCGATCGCCTGCAACGCCGAGGGCCGGCTGGAGCCGGCCGAGGCGCTGTGCCGGGCCCAGCTCGCCCTCGACCCCGCTCACCGCGACGCCCGCCACCTGCTGGCGCTGGTGCTGTGCCGCCAGGGCCGTTACGCCGAGGGCGCCGCCCTGCTTGAGGCCCTGCTGGCCGACGACCCGGACAATCCCCGCCTGCTGCTTGCTCTCGGCGACGCCCGCCACGAGGCCGGCGACCCGGTCGCCGCCGCCGCCGCCTTCGCCCGGCTGGCCGCCCTCTGCCCGACCGACCCCGCCATTCCCAACCGCCTCGGCGTCTCGCTGCTGGCCGCCGGACGCGGCGCGGCGGCGGTCGAGGCCTTCCGCCGCACCCTCGCCCTCGCCCCCGGCCACGTCCAGGCCTGGTTCAATCTCGGCACCGCGTTGCAGGCCGAGGACGATCCCGCCGCCGCGATCGAGGCCTTCCGCCACGCCGTGACCCTGGCCCCCGACCATGCCGAGGCCTGGCTCAATCTCGGTGGCGCCCTGCTCGGGCTGGAGCGCGAATCCGAGGCGCTGGCCTCATTCGACCGGGCGCTGGCGCTGCGGCCGGACTGGCTGGAGGCCGCCACCAACCGGGGCGTCGCCCTGGAGCGGCTCGGCCGGCTGGAGGAAGCGGCGGCGGTGCAGGAAAGCCTCGCCCGCCGCCATCCCGACCGGCCCGAACCGCTGGCCAATCTCGGCACCGCACTGCACCGGCTGGGGCGGATCGAACCGGCGCTGGCGGCGACCCGCGCCGCCGCCGCGCTGGCCCCCGACGACGCGGCGATCGCCGCCAACCTCGCCTTGCTCCAGAACTGGGCCGGCGACGACGCCGCCGCCGCCGCCGGCTTCGTCCGCGCCCTGGCCCTCGCCCCCGACCATCCCTCGATCCATTACAATTATGCCCAGCTGCTGCTGCGGCGGGGCGATTTCGCCGCCGGCTGGGCCGAGTACGAATGGCGCTGGCGCGGCGCGGTGCCCGGCCTGTCGGCGCGGTGCCTGCCGATGCCACGCTGGCGGGGGGAAAAGCTGGCCGGGCGCACCCTGCTGGTCCATGCCGAGCAGGGTCTGGGCGACACCCTGCACTTCGTCCGCTTCCTGCCCCGCCTCGCCGCGATCGCCGGCGGCCGGGTGGTGCTGGAGGCCCAGGCGCCGCTGCTGCCGCTGCTGCGCGCCTTGCCCGGCCTCGACGCGGTGATCGCCGCCGGCGAACCCCTGCCCGCCTGCGACTGCCACCTGCCGCTGCTGAGCCTGCCCGACGCCCTCGGCTTGACCCGCCCGGAGCAGTTGGGAATGGGGGCGCCCTATCTGGCACCGCCGCCGGAGCGGCTGGCGGCGTGGCGCAACCGCCTGCCGCCCGGCCGGCGCATCGGGCTGGTGTGGGCCGGCAACCCGCGCCACAAGACCGACCATCTGCGCTCGCTCGATCCGGCGCTGCTGCTGGAGCGGCTCGGCCCGGCCTTGCCCGCCGTGCCGCTCAGCCTGCAAAAGGAGGGCGCGGTGCCGCCGGGAATGATCCCGCTCGGGCCCGACCTCACGGATTTCGGCGATACCGCCGCCGTGCTGGCCGGGCTCGACCTGCTGATCAGCGTCGATACCGCGATCGTCCACCTTGCCGGCGCGCTCGGCCGCCCGGCCTGGCTGCTGCTGCCGTTCCATCCCGACTGGCGCTGGCAACGCAACCGCGCCGATTGCCTGTGGTATCCCTCGCTCCGGCTGTTCCGCCAGCCCGCCCCCGGCGACTGGGCCGGCGCGCTCGATCAGGTCGCGGCGGCGCTGGCGCGCTGACGCGGGCTCCGCCCGCACCCGCCAAGGGCCGAAGGCCCTTGGATCCCCCTGGGGGAGTGCGCCCCAGACGCCCGAGCCCAAGCTGACAGGCCGTTCCGCACCCGACCATCGATGGGATCCAAGGGCCTTGCGGCCCTTGGCGGGGGCGGGCGGAGCCCGCTTTTACACCCGGACCAGATGGACCTCGGTGATCGGCTTCTTGCCGTGGCTGTCGCGCAGCGAGCGGCGGACGGCGAGGCGGGCGGCCTCGCGCACCACCCCATCGTCGCGGCGGGCGCGGAGGGGGGTCGCCTCGATCGCGGCCACCACCGCCTCGACCACCGCCTCGTGTTCCTCGGCGGCGTGGGCGGCGTCGAGCAGGCCGAGCGCGGTCAGTTGCGGCCGGCCGAGCAGGCGGCCGGCGCCGTCCAGCACCACCGTCACCACCGCCGAGCCGTTGAACACCATCCGGCGGCGATTGCGCAGGATCTCGCTGTCGGTCGGCACCAGCCGGGGGCCGTCGAGGCACAGCCGGCCGGTGGGGACCTGATCGATCACCTCGGCCGGGCCGGGGGCGAGGCGCAGCAGGGCGCCGTCGCTCAGCTCCAGCGCCTGTTCGGCGCCGAGTTCGCGGGCAAGGCGGGCATGATGCTGCTGGTGGCGGGCCTCGCCATGCACCGGCACGGCGATGCGCGGCCGCAGCAGGCGGTACATCTCGGTCACCTCCTCGCGGCCGGGATGGCCGGAGACGTGAACGAAGGCGTCGCGGTCGGTCACCACCTCGACCCCGAGATGGATCAGGTCGTTCTGGAGGCGGAAGATCGCCTTCTCGTTGCCGGGGATGATGCGCGAGGAGAAGATCGCCACATCGCCCTTGCCCAGCACGACGTGGGGATGGTCGCCGGCGGCGATGCGGGCCAGCGCGGCGCGCGGCTCGCCCTGGCTGCCGGTGCAGAGATAGAGCACCTTGTCGTTGGGCAGATAGCCGGCATCGTGCTCGGTGACGAACGGCGGCAGGTCGCGCAGATGGCCGGTGTCGCGCGCGGCACGCTCGATCCGCCACAGCGAGCGGCCGACCAGGGCGACATGGCGGTCATTGGCGGCGGCGGCGACCGCGACGCTTTCCAGCCGGGCGACGTTGGTGGCGAAGCACGACACCGCGATCCGGCCGTGATAGCGGCTGAACAGGCCGATCAGGCTGGCGCGCACCTCGGCCTCGGAGCCGGAATGACCCTGGCTGAGGATGTTGGTCGAATCCCCCACCAGCGCCAGCACGCCGTCGCGGCCGAGCCGGCGCAGCGCCTCGAAATCGGTCGGCGGGCCGACCTGCGGCTCGGGATCGAACTTCCAGTCGCCGGTATGCACCACCGTGCCGGCCGGGGTGTGGATCGCCAGGGCCTGGGCCTCGGGGATCGAATGGGTCACCGGCACCATCTCGACATCGAAGCCGCCGACCTTGAAGCGGCCGCCGGGGGGCACGACATGGACCGGCACGATGTCCTGCAACCCGACCTCGTGCAGCTTGCCCTTCAGCACCGCCGCCGCGAACGGGGTGGCATAGACCGGGCAGCGCAGTTGCGGCCACAGATAGGGCACCGCGCCGAGATGGTCCTCGTGGCCATGGGTCAGCACCAGCCCGGCGAGCCGGTCGCGCCGCGCCGCGATCCAGGCCGGATCCGGCATCACCACGTCGATCATCGGCATCGAATCGTCGCCGAACGACACGCCGCAATCGACCGCCAGCCATTGCCCGCCGCTGCCGTACAGCGACAGGTTCATCCCGATCTCGCCGACACCGCCGAGGGGAAGGAAATAGAGTTCGTCGCCGTTGGGAAAATCGCTCATTTGCAGCAGGGTCCGGCATTGCGGCGGTGGATTTCGAGCAGGCCGCGCAGGGTGAGGTCGGCGTCGAGGGCATCGATCACCGGGCTGGCGTCGGCGAACAGCGGGGCGAGGCCACCGGTGGCCACCACCGTCATCTCGCCGCCGTACTCCTCCTTGATCCGCCGCACCAGCCCCTCGATCAGGCTGATATAGCCCCAGAAAATGCCCGACTGCATCGCCGGCACGGTCGATTTGCCGATCACCTGACGCGGGCGGCCGATCGCGACGCGCGGCAACTGCGCCGCCGCCATGTGCAGCGCCTCCAGCGACAGGTTGATGCCGGGGGCGATCGCGCCGCCGCAGTAATTGCCGCCGGAATCGACCACGTCGAAGGTGGTGGCGGTACCGAAATCGATCACGATCAGCGCGCCCTGGTAGCGCCGGTGCGCCGCCACCGCGTTGACCAGCCGGTCGGCGCCGACCTCTTCCGGCCGGTCGAGCAGGATCGACAGGCCGAGATCGACCCCCTCATCGCCCACCACCCGCGGCTCGCAGCCGAAATAACGGCGACAGAGGGTCTTCAGATTGAACATCATCGCCGGCACCACGCTGGCGATGATCGCCGCGCCGATATCCTCGCGCCGCAGCCCCTCGATGGTGAGAAGCTGGGTCAGCCACACCCCGAGTTCGTCGGCGGTACGCTCGGCATTGGTCGAGGTGCGCCACTCGCCGCGCAGGTGGTCGCCCTCGAACACCGCGAAAACGATGTTGGTATTGCCCGAATCGATGGCCAGCAACATGCTCACAGGCTCCTGGGATCAAATAGCGGGCTGCCGCCCGCACCCGCTTGGGGCGAGGCCCCAAACCCCCTTCATTTTTGAAAAAAAGAGGGGGCGGGGAGCCTGCTCCCCGCGCGGGTCCGGGCGGCAGCCCGGAGCGTCAGCTCCCATATGGGGTCGCCCCCGGAAAAAACACGTCGCCGGCACGGATGCGGGTGATCCCCGCCGCGCCCTGGTCGAGCACCAGCGCCCCGTCGGGATCGAGCGCGACGAACCGCCCGGTCAAAGTCGCCGACTCGAGCCGCGCCGTCGCCGGCCCGCCGAGGCCGAGGGCGCGGGCCAGCCACGCCGCCCGCACCGGGGCGAAGCCGTCCGCCCGCCACGCCGCCAGCAGCGGCGCGAAGACGGCGCAGAAGGCGGCCAGCACCGGCGCCGGGCCCCCGTCCCAGCCGAAATCGGCCAGGGCGCAGGCCGGATGCAGCGTCTCGGCCGGCGGCGGGGCGGCGGCGACATCGACGCCGATCCCGAGGATCACCCAGCCGTCGCCGCCGGTCTCCAGCAGCATCCCCGCCGCCTTGGCGAACGGGGCCGTGCCGCCACGGGGGCGCAGCATCAGATCGTTGGGCCATTTGCAGCGGGCCTCGACCCCGGGCAGCAGGGTCTCGACCGCCTCGGCCAGCGCGGCGACGGCGGCGAAGCCGAGTTCGGCGGCGGCGGCGGGCGGGCCGTCATGGGCCAGCAGCAGCGAGCAATGCAGGTTGCCGGGCGGGCTGACCCACACCCGGCCGCGCCGGCCGCGCCCGGCGCTCTGGCGGGCGGCGGTGATCACCAGCCCGTCGGCGGCGAGGCCGGCCTCGATGCGGCGGCGGGCCTCGTCGTTGGTGCTGTCGACCGCGTCGAGCGCGACCAGGGTGAAGGGCGCGGGGCTCATCCCGCCGGGAACAGAGCGGCGGCGGCGGCCTTGGCCCCGGTCACCAGCGGCGCCGGCAGGAAGGTGAAGCCGAGCACCACCACCCCGCCCAAGCCCATCGCGAAGGCCGGGGCCGGGCCGATCGGGCGGTCGAACGCCTCGACCGGCTCGTCGAAATACATCAGCTTGACGATGCGCAGGTAGTAGAAGGCCGCCACCACGCTGGTCAGCACGCCCAGCACCGCCAGCGGATAGAGCCCGGCCTCGATCGCCGCCATGAAGACGTAGAACTTGCCCCAGAACCCGGCCAGCGGCGGGATCCCGGCCATCGAGAACATCAGCATCGCCATCACGAAGGCCATCGCCGGCTGGGTGCGGGCCAGACCGGCCAGATCCTCGATCCGCTCGACCATCTGGCCCATCCGCCGCATCGACAGGATCACCGCGAACACGCCGATGTTCATGAACAGGTAGATGGCGAGATAGATCAGCACCGCCTGCACGCCGAGCACGCTGCCGGCGGCGAGGCCGACCAGGGCATAGCCGGCATGGCCGATCGAGGAATAGGCCATCAGCCGCTTGATGTTGCGCTGGCCGAGCGCGGCGAAGCCGCCGACCAGCATCGACAGCAGCGCCACCGCGATCACCACCTGCCGCCACTGCTCGACCATGCCGCCGAACGGCTCGACCATCACCCGGGTCAGCAGACAGAGCGCGGCGATCTTGGGCGCCACCGAGAAGAAGGCGGTGACCGGGGTCGGCGCGCCCTCATAGACGTCGGGAGTCCACATGTGGAACGGCGCGGCCGAGATCTTGAAGGCCAGCCCGGCCACCACCAGCACCAGCCCGACCACGATCCCCACCGACGGCGCGCCGCCGGTCTCGCCCAGGCCCCGGGCGAGGCCGAGGAACGAGGTGGTGCCGGCAAAGCCGTACAGCAGCGACACGCCGTAGAGCAGCAGGCCCGAGGCCAGCGCGCCGAGGACGAAATACTTGACCCCGGCCTCGGCCGAACGGGCGCTGTCGCGATGATAGGCCGCCAGCACGTAAAGCGGCAGGCTGCCCAGCTCCAGCCCCATGTAGAGGGTCATGAAGTCGTTGGCCGACACCATCGTCATCAGGCCGAGGGTCGACAGCAGGATCAGCAGCGGGAATTCGAACCGGGCGATCTGCTCGCGTTCGAGGAACGGCAGGGCGATCGCGGTCGACAGGATCGCGCCGACCAGAATCATCTGCTTGGCGAAGGCGGCGAAGCGGTCGGCGACGAACAGGCCGGCGAAGGCGGTCTGACGGTCGGGCCCCAGCGCCCACACCAGCAGCATCGTCATCACCATCGCCATGATCGCCAGGGTGGCCACCGTGCGGGTGCCGTCCTCGTCGCGGCGGAACACCCCCACCAGCACCAGGAGCAGGCCGCTGAGCGCCAGGAACAGCTCCGGCAACACCGGCAGGAGGTCGAGAGTCACGGTCACGTCGCCATCTCCCTCTAGCGTGTCGGCGCCGCCAGGGCGCCCTTGGCCGCCTTGGCGAGTTCATAATTGTCGATCAGCTTGCCCACCGAGGCATGCATCGGGTCGAGGAAGGTGGCCGGATGCACGCCCATCCAGATCACCAGCGCCGCCAGCGGCAAAAACACCAGGATCTCGCGCGCGCCAAGGTCGGGCAGCAGCTTGAGATCCTCATGCACCAGCCGGCCGAAGAACACCCGGCGGTAGAGATAGAGCATGTAGGCGGCGCCCAGCACCACCCCCACCGCCGCCATCCCGGCCACCAGCCGGTTGTCGACGAACACCCCGGTCAGCACCAGGAACTCGCCGACGAAGCCCGAGGTGCCGGGCAACCCGATCGAGGCCAGGGTGAACAGCATGAAGAAGGCGGCATAGCGCGGCATCCGCGCCGCCAGCCCGCCGAACCGGGCGATCTCGCGGGTGTGCAGCCGGTCATACACCACGCCGACGCCGAGGAACAGCGCCCCCGACACCAGACCGTGCGACAGCATCTGCAACAGCGCGCCCTCGACCCCCTGCGGGGTCATCGCGAACAGGCCGAGGGTGACGTAGCCCATATGCGCCACCGAGCTGTAGGCGATCAGCTTCTTGAGGTCGTCCTGCACCAGCGCCACCAGCGAGGTGTAGATCACCGCGATCACCGACAGGGCCTGGATCAGCGGGGTGAAGAACAGCGAGGCGTCGGGCAGCATCGGCAGCGAGAAGCGCAGGAAGCCGTAGGCGCCCATCTTCAGCAGCACGCCGGCCAGGATCACCGAGCCGGCGGTCGGCGCCTCGACGTGGGCGTCGGGCAGCCAGGTGTGGACCGGCCACATCGGCACCTTGACCGCGAACGAGGCGAAGAAGGCCAGCCACAGCCATTTCTGCATCTCGAGCGGGAAGGAATGGGCCATCAGCGACGGGATGTCGGTGGTCTGCGCCTCGAAATACATCGCCAGCATGGCGAGCAGCATCAGCACCGAGCCGAGCAGGGTGTAGAGGAAGAACTTGAACGAGGCATAGACCCGGCGCGGGCCGCCCCACACCCCGATGATGATGAACATCGGGATCAGCACGCCCTCGAAGAACAGGTAGAACAGCACCAGATCGAGGGCGCAGAACATCCCCACCATCATGGTCTCGAGCACGAGGAACGCGACCATGTATTCCTTGACCCGCACCTTGACCGCCTCGAACGAGGACAGGATGCAGAGCGGGGTGAGGAAGGTGGACAGCAGGACGAACCACACCGACACCCCATCGACCCCGAGCGAATAGCTGAGGGTGGTGCCGGGGAACCAGGTGGCGGTCTCCTTGAGCTGGAAGTCGGGCGAGCCGCCGTCGAAGCGGGCCAGCACGAACAGCGACAGCACGAAGGTCGCCAGCGCGGTCAGCAGGGCGACGTGGCGGGCATTGCGCGCCACCACCGCCTCCTCGCCGCGGATGGTGAGCAGGAACAGCGCCCCCACCAGCGGCAGGAAGGTGGTCAGGGTGAGAAGCGGCCAGTCGGTCATCGAACGTCTTCCCCCCGTCAGCGCACGAACAGCAGGTACCAGGTGACGAACCCGGCCACCCCCACCAGCATCACGAAGGCGTAATGCGGCAGATAACCGGTCTCGCTCGCCGCCACGCCCCGCCCGACCCGCAGGCTGGTGGCGGCGATGCCGTCCGGCCCCAGCCCGTCGATCAGGGCGACGTCGCCGCCCTTCCACAATCCACGCCCCAGCCGGAAGGCCGGACGCACCACCATCAGGTCATACAATTCGTCGAAATACCATTTGTTGAGCAGGAAGCGGTAGAGCCCCGGCAGCCGTCCCGCCAGCGCCGCCGGCAGGCCGGGGGCGAAGACATAGAACAGATAGGCCACCGCGATGCCCACCGCCGCCGCCACGGTGGGGGCCAGCGCCACCCAGGAGGGCGCATGGTGGATCAGATCGAGCGCGGGATGGAGGTCGAGCACCAGCAGCGACCGCCCCCAGAAATCATGGCTTTGCGCACCCACGAACCAATCGTAGCCGACCACCCCGGCGAACATCGCGCCGCCGCCCAGGAACAGCAGCGGGATGATCATCACCGCCGGGCTCTCATGGACATGGGCCATCACCTGCTCGTCGGCGCGCGGCCGGCCGTGGAACACCAGCAGCAGCAGCCGCCAGGAATAGAACGCGGTCAGCACCGCCGCCACCAGCCCGACCCAGAAGGCCGACTGGCCGACCAGGGTGCCCGAACTCCACGCCGCCTCGAGGATCACGTCCTTCGAGTAATAGCCGGCGAAGAACGGCAGCCCGGCCAGCGCCAGCGAGCCGATCCACATCAGCGCCCAGGTCACCTTGACGTGCTTCCAGATCCCGCCCATCCGGCGGATGTCCTGCTCGTCGCTCATCGCATGGATCACCGAGCCGGCGGCGAGGAACAGCAGCGCCTTGAAGAAGGCATGGGTCATCAGATGGAAGATCGCCGCCTGATAGGCCGACACCCCGAGGGCGAAGAACATGTAGCCGAGCTGGGAACAGGTCGAATAGGCGATGATCCGCTTGATGTCGTTCTGCACGCAGCCGACGGTGGCGGCGAAGATCGCGGTCGCCGCGCCGACCACCGCCACCACCGCCAGGGCGGCGTCGGACAGTTCGAACAGCGGGCTCATCCGCGCCACCAGGAACACCCCGGCGGTGACCATCGTCGCGGCATGGATCAGGGCCGACACCGGGGTCGGGCCCTCCATCGCGTCGGGCAGCCAGGTGTGCAGCCCGAGCTGGGCCGACTTGCCCATCGCGCCGACGAACAGCAGCAGGCAGCACAGGGTGATCACGTCGATGTGCAGGCCGAGCAGCGACACGCTGACCCCGGTCTTGCCCGGCGCGGCGGCGAAGATCGCGTCGAGATTGACGGTGCCGAACAGCAGGAACAGGCCGAAGATGCCGAGCAGGAAGCCGAAATCGCCGATGCGGTTGACCACGAAGGCCTTGATCGCCGCCGCCGAGGCCGAGGGGCGCTCGTACCAGAAGCCGATCAGCAGGTAGGAGGCCAGCCCGACCCCTTCCCAGCCAAAGAACATCTGCACCAGATTGTCGGCGGTCACCAGCATCAGCATCGCGAAGGTGAACAGCGACAGATAGGACTGGAAGCGGGCGATCGAGCGGTCATGGGCCATGTAGCCGACCGAATAGAGGTGCACCGCCGCCGACACCCAGGTCACCACCACCAGCATCACCGCGGTCAGGGTATCGACCTTCAGCGCCCAGTCGAGCGACAGGCCGCCCGACTGGATCCAGCCGGCCAGCGACACGGTCACGGCATTGCCTTCGAGCGCCACCTGCTCGAACAGCTGGGCGGCCAGCACCGCCGCCGCCACCAGCAGGGAGCAGGTGACGATCTGGGCCCCGCGCGCGCCGATCACGCGGCCGAACAGCCCGGCGATCGCCGAGCCCAGCAGAGGCAGGAAGACGGTGGCGATGACGGTCATCGAGGGCTACCCCTTGAGCTGGCTGATGTCCTCGACCGCGATGGTGCCGCGGCTGCGGAAGAAGACCACGATGATGGCGAGCCCGATCGCCGCCTCGGCGGCGGCGACGGTCAGGACGAACATCGCCAGCACCTGCCCGACCAGATCGTGCAGGGCCGACGAGAACGCCACCAGATTGAGATTGACCGCAAGCAGGATCAACTCGATCGACATCATGATGATGATGACGTTCTTGCGATTGAGGAAGATCCCGACCACGCCCAGGGTGAACAGGATCGCGGCGACGATCAGGTAATGGGCCAGACCGATGTCCATCATCGCCTCACACTCCCCGCCCGGTCGGAACCTTGCGCAGCTCGACCGAGCCGGGTCCCTGGGCGATCTGTTCGGCGATGCGCTGGCGGCGCACCCCGTCGCGGCGGCGGTGAGTCAGCAGGATCGCCCCGATCATCGCCACCAGCAGCACCAGACCGGCGGCCTGGAACAGGTAGACGTAATCGGTGTAGAGCAGCCGCCCCAGCGCCTGGGTATTGGAAACCTGGGCGAGGTCGGGGGTGGGCGCCCGGGTCAGCGCCGCCGCCGCGGGCGCCGGACTCCAGGCGAAGGCCACCGCCACCAGCTCGCCCAGCAGCACCGCCCCCACCAGCCCGCCGAGCGGCAGATACTGGAGGAAGCCGGCGCGCAACTCGGCGAGGTTGACGTCGAGCATCATCACCACGAACAGGAACAGCACCGCCACCGCGCCGACATAGACGATCACCAGCACCATCGCCAGGAATTCGGCGCCGAGCAGCAGGAACAGCCCGGCGGTGTTGAAGAAGCACAGGATCAGCCACAGCACGGAATGGACCGGGTTGCGGGCGGAGACCACCATCACCCCGCTCAGCACCGCCAGCCCGGCAAACAGATAAAAGATCAACGCCGTCGACATTCCGGGTTTCCCCCCCTTCAGCGATAGGGCGCGTCGGCTGACAGACGGAAGGCCAGAGCGGCCTCCCAGCGATCGCCGTTGGCGAGCAGTTTTGCCTTGTTGTACATCAGTTCGGCCCGGGTCTCGGTGGCATATTCGAAGTTGGGGCCCTCGACGATGGCATCGACCGGGCAGGCCTCCTGGCACAGACCGCAATAGATGCATTTGGTCATGTCGATATCGTAGCGCCGGGTGCGGCGCGACCCGTCGGGGCGGGGTTCCGCCTCGATGGTGATCGCCTGGGCCGGACAGACCGCCTCGCACAGCTTGCAGGCGATGCAGCGTTCCTCGCCGTTGGGATAACGGCGCAGGGCGTGCTCGCCGCGGAAGCGGGTGCTGAGATAGCCCTTCTCGTAGGGATAATTGACGGTCACCTTCGGCTTCCACAGGTAGCGGAAGGTCACCGACAGGCCCTGGAGCAGCTCGGTCAGCAGGAAAGCGCGGGCGGTGCGGTCGAGGAACGACATGCTTCGGCTCTCCTTATCCCTGGCCCGGCAGGCGGTCGAGCGCGACCAGCGTGCCGGCGGTCAGCACCAGCCACAGCAGCGAGAAGGGCAGGAACACCTTCCAGCCCAGCCGCATCAGCTGGTCGTAGCGATAGCGCGGGAAGGTGGCGCGGACCCAGACGAAGATGAACATCACCAACGTCACCTTGAGGAAGAACCACACCGGCCCGGGCAGGAAGGTCCAGCCGAACGGCGCCAGCCAGCCACCGAGGAACAGCACGCTGGTCATCGCGCCGACCACCAGCATGTTGATGTATTCGCCCAGATAGAACAGCGCGAACGGCATCGACGAATATTCGACGTTGTAGCCCGACACCAGCTCGGATTCGCATTCGGTCAGGTCGAACGGCGAGCGGTTGGTCTCGGCCAGCCCGGAGGCGACGAACAGCACGAACATCGGCAGATGCGGCAGCACGAACCACATATTCTGCTGGGCGCGGACGATCTCGGACAGGTTGAGCGAGCCGGCGGTCAGCAGCACCGAGACCAGGATCAGCCCGATCGACACCTCGTAGGACACCATCTGCGCCGCCGAGCGCAGCGCGCCGAGGAAGGCGTAGCGCGAATTCGAGGCCCAGCCGGCCATCACGATGCCGTAGATGCCAAGGCTCGACACCGCGAAGATGTAGAGCACGCCGACATTGATGTCGGCCAGCACCCAGCCGTCGTTGAACGGGATCACCGCCCAGGCCACCAGGGCGACGATCAGGGTGATCATCGGCGCGAACAGGTGGATCAGCCGGTTGGAGCGGGCCGGCAGCACCGTCTCCTTGAAGAACAGCTTGATGCCGTCGGCGAAGGGCTGGAACAGGCCGAGCGGCCCGACCACGTTCGGCCCCTTGCGCAGGTGCATCGCCCCGATCACCTTGCGCTCGAAATAGGTCAGGTAGGCCATCACCAGCAGCACCGGCACGAAGATCGCGAGGATCTGCGCGACGATGACGATCAGGTGCCACAAGGTGGGCGGGAGGTGGGCGGCGATCAGGTCAATCATGGCATCCCGCCTCGTGATGGGAGTGGGCGGCGCCGAAGGCCGCGACGCAGGCGGCCATCGTCGGCGAGACCCGGCTGATCGGATCGGTCTGGTAGTAGCACCCCACCGCCGAGGTCAGCGGCAGGTCGGACGGCGCCCCGGCATCGAGGGCGAACGGCGCCCAGGCCGCCACCGGCCGCTCGCCCAGGCGGGCGAAGGTGGGCACCTCGGCGGCCAGCGCGGCACGCAGGCCGCCGAGGTCGTCGTAAGGCAGGGTGTGGCCGAGCGTCTCGGACAGGGCGCGGATGATCCGCCAGTCCTCGCGCGCCTCGCCCGGCGGGAACACCGCGCGGCGGGTGCGCTGGACCCGTCCCTCGGTGTTGACGTAGGTGGCGTCCTTCTCGGTATAGGCGGCGGCGGGCAGGATCACGTCGGCGCGGTGGGCGCCGGCATCGCCGTGGCTGCCGAGATAGATCACGAAGGCGGTGTCCGGGGCCGGCATCGCCAGCTCGTCGGCGCCGAGCAGGAACAGCGCCTCGATCGCGCCGGAAGCCGCCCCGGCCAGGATCGCGGCGCGGTCGCGCCCGCCCGGTCCCGGCACGAAGCCGAGATCGAGCCCGCCGACCCGCGCCGCGGCGGTGTGCAGCAGGTTGAAGCCGTTCCAGCCCTCGCCGACCATCCCGGTGGTCTCGGCGATGCGGCGGGCCAGCGCCAGGATCGCGGCGCCGTCGGGCCGGGCCAGCGCCCCCTGCCCCAGGATCAGCGCCGGACGGGCGGCCTGGGTCAGCACCTGGGCGAAGGGATGGCGGCCGGCGGCGATCTCCGCCAGCGTCGCCGGGCGGTCGCCCAGCCAGTCGCACTCATAGGTCAGGTCGGTGCGCGGGCCGATCGCGGCGACCGGGATCCCCCGGGTCAGCCAGGATTGGCGCAGCCGGGCGTTGAGCACCGGCGCCTCGGTACGGGGATTGCAGCCGATCAGCAGCAGGGCGTCGGCCTCGGCAATGCCGGCCAACCCGCTGTTGAACAGGTAGGCGGCGCGCACGGTCGGATCGAGCGCGGCGCCGTCCTGGCGGCAATCGAGATGGGACGAGCCCAGCGCGGCCAGCAGCTGTTTAAGCGCGAACATCGCCTCGGCGTCGGCCTGATCGCCGGCCAAAGCGGCGATGCGCTCGCCGGGCAGACCGCGCAGTCGCGCCGCCACCGCACCCAGCGCCTCGGGCCAGCTCGCCGCCACCAGTTTGCCGTCCTTGCGGACATAGGGGCGGTCGAGCCGCTGCCGGCTGAGGCCGTCGCAGGCGAAGCGCGAGCGGTCGCCCAGCCATTCCTCGTTGACGTCGTCATTGATCCGGGGCAGCACCCGGACCACCTCGTTGCCGCGCGAATCGATCCGGATCGCGGCGCCGAGCCCGTCCATCGCGTCGATCGAGTCGGTGCGGCGCAGTTCCCACGAGCGGTAGCGGAAGGCGGCCGGCTTGCTGGTCAGGGCGCCGACCGGGCAGAGGTCGATCAGGTTGCCCGACAGTTCCGACGACAGCGTCGCGCCGAGGTCGCGGGTGATCTCGAGATGGCCGCCACGCCCCAGCCCGCCCAGCACCGGCGTCCCCGCGATCTCGGCGGCGAAGCGGATGCAGCGGGTACAGTGGATGCAGCGGGTCATGTGGGTGGCGATCAGCGGGCCGTAATCGACCTCGGGCTGGGCCCGCTTCGGCTCGTCACAGCGGCCGCGATCGGCGCCGTAGGCCATCGCCTCGTCCTGGAGGTCGCATTCACCGCCCTGATCGCAGATCGGGCAATCGAGCGGGTGGTTGACCAGCAGGAATTCCATCACCCCGCGCCGCGCCGCCCGCACCGTCGGGCTGTTGGTGGTGACCACCATCCCCTCGGCCGCCGGCATCGCGCAGGAGGCGACCGGCTTCGGCATCTTCTCGACCTCGACCAGACACATCCGGCAATTGCCGGCGATGGCGAGGCGCTCGTGATAGCAGAAGCGGGGAATCTCGATGCCCAGCCGGTCGGCCGCCTGGAGAATGGTGGTTCCCGGCTCGACGTCGATCTCCCTGCCGTCGATGGTCAGCTTGGGCATGTGGCGTTCCCGTTCCTCAGGCGGCCTCGCCCCGGGACTGGCGCGCGGCGAGGATGCGGCGCTCCAGTTCGGGGCGGAAGGCGCGAATCAAGCCCTGGATCGGCCAGGCGGCGGCGTCACCCAGGGCGCAGATGGTGTGTCCCTCGATCTGGCGGGTCAGCTGTTCGAGGCGGTCGATCTCCTCGATTTCGGCCTCGCCCCGGACCATCCGGTCCATGATGCGGGCCAGCCAGCCGGTGCCTTCGCGGCAGGGGGTGCATTGGCCGCAGCTCTCATGGGCGTAGAAGCGCGACAGCCGGGCGATGGCGCGGACCACGTCGGTCGATTTGTCCATCACGATCACCGCCGCCGTGCCGAGCCCGGAGCGGGCCTCGCGCAGGCTGTCGAAATCCATCAGCACGCTGTCGCAGGTCTCGCGGGTCAGCAGCGGGGTCGAGGAACCGCCGGGGATCACCGCCAGCAGATTGTCCCAACCGCCGCGCACCCCGCCGGCATGCCGCTCGATCAGCTCGCGCAGCGGGATGCCCATCTCCTCCTCGACGTTGCAGGGCCGCTCGACATGGCCGGAGATGCAGAACACCTTGGTGCCGCTGTTCTTCGGCCGGCCCAGCCCGGCGAACCACGCCCCGCCGCGCCGCAGGATGGTCGGGGCCACCGCGATCGATTCGACGTTGTTGACGGTGGTCGGACAGCCATAGAGCCCGACCCCGGCCGGAAACGGCGGCTTGAGGCGCGGCTGGCCCTTCTTGCCCTCCAGGCTTTCGATCAGGGCGGATTCCTCGCCGCAGATGTAGGCGCCGGCGCCGCGATGGACATACAGCTCGAACGGCCAGCCCGAACCGCAGGCGTCGGGCCCGAGCAGCCCGGCGGCGCGGGCCTCGTCGATCGCCGCCTGGAGATGCTCGGCCTCGCGCACGAACTCGCCGCGCACATAGACGTAGCCGGCATGGGCGCCGATGGCGAAGCCGGCGATCAGCGCCCCCTCGACCAGCTTGTGCGGCTCGTGGCGGAGGATGTCGCGGTCCTTGCAGGTGCCGGGCTCGCCCTCGTCGGCGTTGATGACGAGGTAATGCGGCCGGGGCCCCTCGGTCTTCGGCATGAACGACCATTTGACCCCGGTGGGGAAGCCGGCGCCGCCGCGTCCGCGCAGGCCGGAGGCCTTCATCTCCTCGATCAGCCAGTCGCGGCCCTTGGCCAGCAGGGCGCGGGTGCCGTCCCAGTCGCCGCGCGACCGCGCCCCGGCGAGGCGCCAGTCGGCGAAGCCGTACAGGTTGGTGAAGATGCGGTCGCGATCGTGCAGCATCACGCCCCCTTGCCGGTCAGGGTGGTCGGACCGCCGGCCGGGCAGGAGCCCTGCCGCCCGCTCTGCGAGCCGGGGCGCGGGGTCTCGCCCCGGCGCAGCGCCTCGAGCACCGCCTTGGTGCTGGCGGGATCGAGATCCTCGTAATAATCGTCGCCGATCTGCATCATCGGCGCGTTGACGCAGGCGCCGAGGCATTCGACCTCGCTCAGGGTGAACAGCCCGTCGGCGCTGGTCTCGCCAAAGCCGATCCCCAGCGCCTCGCGCGCCGCCGCGACGATGTCGTCGCTGCCGCGCAGCAGGCAGGGCAGATTGGTGCAGATCTGGACGTGATGCCGCCCGACCGGACGGCGGTTGTACATGGTGTAGAAGGTGGCAACCTCCTCGACCTGGATCGGCGCCATGCCGAGCCGGGCGGCCACCGCCTCGATCACCCCCCGGCTGACCCAGCCGAGCTGGCGCTGGGCGAGGTCGAGCAGCCCCATCACCGCGCTCTGGCGGTGGGCGGCGGGGTAGCGGGCCAGCAGGGCCTCGGCGCGGGCCTCGTTCTCCGCGTCGAAGGCGAAGGGGGCACGGTCGGCGGCCGGATTGGCGGCGGGGGCGGAAGCGCTCATCGGTCGATCTCGCCGAAAACAATGTCGATGGAGCCGATATTGGCGACCACGTCGGCCAGCATGTGCCCCTTCGACATCATGTCGAGGGCCTGGAGATGGGGGAAGCCGGGCGAACGGATCTTGCAGCGATAGGGCCGGCCGCTGCCGTCGGCGATCAGATAGACCGCGAACTCGCCCTTGGGGGCCTCGACCGCGGCATAGACCTCGCCCGCCGGCACCCGCACCCCTTCGGTGAACAGCTTGAAATGATGGATCAGTGCTTCCATCGAACGCTTCATCTCGGCGCGCGGCGGCGGCGTCACCTTGCGGTCATCGACCCGCACCGGCCCGCCCGGCATCCGCGCCAGACACTGGCGGATGATCTTGACGCTCTCGCGCATCTCGAGGATGCGGACCAGATAGCGGTCGTAGCAATCGCCGTTACTGCCGACCGGAATGTCGAAATCGAGGTCGGCATAGATCTCGTAGGGCTGGGCCTTGCGCAGGTCCCATGCCACGCCGGAGGCGCGCAGGTTGGGGCCGGTGAAGCCCCAGTCGAGCGCCTGTTCCGGGCTGACCACGCCGATGCCGACGGTGCGCTGCTTGAAGATGCGGTTGTCGGTGACCAGGCCCTCGATGTCGTCGAGCACGGCGGGGAAGGTCTCGGTCCAGGCGCCGATGTCGTCGAGCAGATCCTGCGGCAGGTCCATCGCCACCCCGCCGGGGCGGAAGTAATTGGCGTGGAGCCGCGCCCCGCAGGCGCGCTCGTAGAATTCCATCAGCTTGTCGCGTTCCTCGAACCCCCACAGCATCGGGGTCATCCCGCCGACATCGAAGATGTAGGTGCAGATGTTGAGCAGGTGATTGAGGACGCGGCCGATCTCGCAATAAAGGGTGCGGATGGTCTGGGCCCGCGGCGGCAGGGTGACGCCCAGCAGCTTCTCCGTCGCCAGGACGAAGGCATGCTCCTGATTCATCGTGCCGATGTAATCGAGCCGGTCGAAATAGGGCACCGCCTGGAGGTAGGTCTTGTGCTCGATCAGCTTCTCGGTGCCGCGATGGAGCAGGCCGATATGCGGATCGGCGCGCTCGACCACCTCGCCCGACATTTCGAGGATCAGGCGCAGCACGCCGTGCGCGGCCGGATGCTGCGGGCCGAAATTGAGCGAATAGCTCTCGATCAACCGGGTCTCGGCCATCGTGCTCACGCCTCCTTCCCGGCCTTCTCGTCACCGGGCAGCGGGCCGGGGCCCTCCCACGGCGACTGGAAATCGAACCGGCGGAAATCCTGCACCAGCTTGACCGGTTCGTACACCACCCGCTTCTGCTCGTCGTCGTAGCGCATCTCGACATGACCGGACAGCGGGAAATCCTTGCGCAGCGGATGGCCCTCGAACCCGTAATCGGTCAGGATCCGGCGCAGGTCGGGATGGCCCGCGAACGGGATGCCGAACAGGTCCCACACCTCGCGCTCGAACCAGCCGGCGGCGCTGAACAACCCGGTGGCCGACGGCACCGGCTGGTCGTCGTCGGTGGCGACCTTCACCCGCACCCTTTGATTGTGCTTGAGCGACAGCAGATGGTAGACCACGTCGAAGCGCGGCTCGCGCCCCGGCCAGTCCACCCCGCAGACATCGACCAGCTGCTTGAACAGACAGGCGGGATCGTCGCGCAGATGGGCCAGCACGGCCAGCAGCCCGGCCGGCGCCACCTCGAGGGTCAGTTCGCCGACGCGGTTGACCTCGGCCCGGCGCACCTCCTGCGGCAGGGCCGCGGCGATGGTCTCGCCCAGATCCTTCAGCGCTTGCGTCATGGTTCGGCCGTCCTTCACGGGTGAGCGGGCTAGCGGGTGATCGACCGGGTGCGCCGGATCTTCTTCTGCAACTGAAGGATGCCATACATCAGCGCCTCGGCGGTGGGCGGACAGCCGGGGACATAGATGTCGACCGGAATGATCCGGTCGCAGCCCCGCACCACCGAGTAGCTGTAATGGTAGTAGCCGCCGCCATTGGCGCAGGAGCCCATCGAGATCACCCAGCGCGGCTCGGCCATCTGGTCGTAGACCCGCCGCAGCGCCGGGGCCATCTTGTTGGTCAGGGTGCCGGCGACGATCATCACGTCGGCCTGACGCGGGGTCGGGCGGAACACCACCCCGAACCGGTCCATGTCGTAGCGCGAACAGGCGGCGTGCATCATCTCGATCGCGCAGCAGGCCAGCCCGAAGGTCAGCGGCCACAGGCTGCCGGTGCGGGCCCAGGCGGCCAGATCATCGACCTTGGCCAGCACGTAGCCGCGATTGGAAATCTCGTCCGCCACCTGCCCGAGCACCGCGTCCTGGGCCGGGCCGGGCGGCAACGGCCGGCCGGGGGCGAAGCCGGACGGGGCCGGCGGGGCGTCTCCGCTCATTCCCATTCGAGGGCTCCCTTGCGCCATTCGTAGATGAAGCCGACGGTCAGCACGGCGAGGAACACCATCATCGACCAGAAACCGTAGAGGCCGATCTTGCCCAGCGTCACCGCCCAGGGGAACAGGAAGGCGACCTCGAGATCGAAGATGATGAACAGGATCGACACCAGATAGAAGCGGACGTCGAACCGGCCGCGGGCATCGCCGAACGGGGCGAAGCCGCATTCGTAGGGCGCGGCCTTCTCGGCATCGGGCTTCTGCCGGGCCACCAGCCAGGACCCGCCCACCGCCAGACCGGCGATCGCCGTGGCGATACAGAAGAAGACGAGGATCGGCAGATATTCGACCAGCCAACCTTCCATCATTGCTGCCTCGGCCCCTGGTTGCTTCCTTGCGACGCCCGCCCGGCGCGACCGTTCGCCACCCTACCGGCGGGACCCGTTCGGGCGGCGGGGCGCCGCGCGACGGGGCAGGGCCGGGTGGCGGGAGTGACGGGGCTCGAACCCGCGACCTCCGGCGTGACAGGCCGGCGCTCTAACCAACTGAGCTACACCCCCTGCGTCTCGGTCTCCGGCGTGGGGAGAGTCGGTCTAATACAGTGGTTACGGACTGTCAAGCAAACAAGCCGTCCGCCTGGACAATTTCACCACAACCTTCGTGACAAATACCTATACCCAGAAAAAGGCCTTTGCCCCACACCCAACAGCGAAAGATATCAGGCGGACTATGCTTCACCACACGGGTAATATAATAAATATCGTCCCAATCGACAACAATTTGCTCTCAATTAAATTTTAATAACTGCCCCGGGTAGGGGCCATGGCGACAGCGCGCCGGCCCGGCGCCACCCCAACGGGGACGCCGTTGCCTTGCCGCGACCTACCCGAACGGGTCAGATGTCGTACATCAGCACCGGTTCGGTCCGGCCGCGCCGCCGCGCCATATCGACCAGACTGGTATTGTCGACGATCGCCGCGATCGCGTCGCGCACGTCCTGCATCACCCCGCGCACCGCGCAACTCGCCTCGTCGAGGCAGTCGGTACAGGGGCGGTAGGCGGTGCGGGAGACACAGGGCACCGGCGCCAAGGGCCCGTCGAGGATGCGGATCACCTCGCCGGCCATGATCCGCTCGGCCGGACGGGCCAGCACATAGCCGCCGCCCTTGCCCTTCTTGCTCGACAGCAGGCCGTGGTTCTTCAGCTCGAGCAGGATGGTGTCGAGGAATTTCTTGGGAATCCGCTCGGCCTCGGCCACCTCGGCGATCAGGACCGGTCCCTGCCCCTGGCGTTCGGCCAGATGGACCATCGCCTTCAATCCGTATTTCGCCTTGCTCGACAGCATCACCACACCCAATTGATAGGGCATAACAAGAAGCGATCGGGACCATCGCTGTCAATGGCCGATTCGCGCAAACGCTCTCCCCCGCCGCGCCGGACGGAGGAGAGGTGGCGTTCCCCCGGATCACGGTTTGGCGGACTTGTTCCAAGGGCAATATTCCTTGCGGGCGACCGGCTGGCCCAGTGTGCCGTCGGCGCCGGCCTCCTGATAGAAGGCGACCGAGCCGTCCTTCAGGCAGACCGGGTCGCCCAGGCTGCCGAACGGCTGGAAGCGTCCGTCGGTACATCCGGCGAGCGCCGCCACCGCCGCCAGGGCCACCAAAGATTTCAGCATCTGCGTCCTCCCCACGACCATTGCGGATGATGGTATGATGGGGATTGAACGGATCGGTTTCCACCCATGCCCTCGGCCTAGGAAACAGCGCTGGGCGGGTCGGCCGCCGCATGGTAAATCATCCCCGCCCCCGACCGGAATCCCAAGCCCCCGCCCCGCGATGACCAGCCCCGCCCGCCGCCACCTCTTCCGCCCTGCCCTGCCGCCGGCCCTGGCCGCGCTGGCCGTGTTGGCCGCACTGGCCGGCTGCGCCGAGGTCACCCGGTTCGAACGCAGCGACGGCGGCACGATCTATCACGTCCGCTGCCGGGATTCGCTGGCCTGGCTGGAAAACTGCCGCGACGCGGCGCGGCGGGTCTGCCCCGACGGCTATGCCCCGGCCGACGTCAGCCTGCGCCTCGGCACCGACCAGGAACGCCACGCCGTGCCCCATCCGCACGAGAGCTTCTTCGTCTGCACCGGCCCGACCCCGCCGCCCGCGCCGGGCTGGTGAGCGGCACGGGGCGACAGTGGCGATGACCGCCCGCGCCGCGGCGATCGCCGCGATCCGTGCCGGCTGGCGCCAGATCGCCCCCGGCCAACCCTACGAAATCGACCGCCTGCGCCCGGAGGATGCACCCGGGGTAAGTCAGTTGATCGCCACGATCTACGACGACAAGTACCCGCTCGACGATTATTACGACCCGGCGCGGATCATCGCCCTCAACGCCGCCGGCGACATGATGACCCTGGTCGGGCGGACCCCGGCCGGCGACGTGGTGCTCCAGGGGGCGCTGTGGCGCACCTCCGCCCCCAACCCCCACCTCTACGAATGCGGCCAGGTGGTGGTGCTGCCGGATTATCGCGGCCAGCGCACCTCCGAGGAGCTCAGCCGGCGCTTCCTGGCCCTGGGCGAACGCGATCCCGCGGTGCATGCCCTGTTCGGCGAGGCGGTGACCAACCACACCGCCACCCAGCGGGCCTGCGGGCTGTGGGGCGGAATCGCCACCGCGGCCGAACTGTCGCTGATGCCGGACGGGGCCTATGCCGGCGAGGGCGCCGCCGGCCGCCGGGTCGGCTGCGTGCTGATGCCGAAGGTCCTGCGCGACCATCGCCGCGCGCTGCATCTGCCGTCGCGCCACCACGACCTGCTGGCGCCGCTGGTGAGCGGGGCCGGGCTCGACCGCGCCGTCGTTTTCGGCGAGGGCACCGCCCCGGCGACGGCGGAGAGCGATTTCACCGTGCAGGATTTCGGCGCCGCCGGCACCATCCGCTGCCATGTCGGCACGATCGGCCGCGACTTTCCGGCCCGGCTCGACGCCGTCGCCGCCGGGCGGTCCGCGCCGCCGGCGCTGATCGAACTGTTCCTCGCCGCCGACAGCGCCGCCGCCCCCTGGGCCTATCTCGAGGCGCGGCGCCGGGGCTTCCGCCTCGCCGGGCTGATGCCGCTGTGGTTCGGCGCCGACGCCCTGGTCGCCCAGAAACTGGCCACGCCGCCCGACCCGACCGGCATCCACCTGCTGACCCCGCAGATCGAGGCGCTGTGGCGGGCGATCGAGGCCGACGCCCGCGCCCCCGACTGAGTCGGCGCCGTCCTTTCCGTCCCCTGCGGGGCTGCCGCCCCGCTCCCCGCCTGGAGGCGAGCGCCTCCAGACCTCCCCTGTTTTCAGGAAGGGAATCAAAAGGGGGGGAGCGATGGACAGGCCGGCGGCGTCTCCCGATAATCCCCGTCCCGCCCCGTTCCAAGGAGCCCGATGATGCCCCCTGCCGCAACACCCTCGCCCGAGGACGGCGGCGGGGTCTCGCTGTCGCTGCCGGCCGCGCCGGCCTTCGTCGCCCCCGCCGCCCATCTGGTCGAGGGAATCGGCGCCGCCTTCGGCATGCCGGCCGAGACCGCGCGCGCCCTGGCGCTGGCGAGCGAGGAGGTGATCGCCTTCGTCGCCGGCCAGTCGGCTCCGGGCGGTCGGGTCACCTTGAGCTGCCACGACCGGCGCTATCGGATGAGTGTCGAGATTTCGCTGCCCGCCGCCGGGTTCGACCCGCGGATGTTCAACCTGACCCAGGCGGTGTCGCCCGAGGCCGGAGCGGAGGATCTCGACCATCTCGGCCTGCTGCTGGCGGCGCGGATGGTCGATGAATTCGCCTTCGTCCGCGACGGCGGGCGGATCCGCCTGCTGCTGCACAAGCTGCGTCCCTATCCCCGCCTCGCCCCGGCCGAAACCGCCCCACCGGCGCCGGACCTGGCGGCGGCGTGGCGGCTGGCCCCGGCGACGCCCGAGCGGCTCGACCTGCTCGCCCGTCTCGCCGCCGGCCCGGCGGCGCCGGGCTTCCTGGCCCAGCCGGGGCGGCTGGCCGACATGGTGGCGGCGGGCGACCTCGACGGGCTGGTCGCCCAGACCGCCGACGGCGCGGTGCTGGGCGGGGCGTTGTGGCAGCCGAGCGGACGGATCGCCGAGCTGTTCGGCCCGTGGCGTGCCGCCGGCGCCCCGGCCGGGATCGAGACCGCCCTGGTCGAGGCCGGCCTGATCGCGCTGGCGCGCGGCCCGGCGCTCGGGGTGATCAACCGCGCCCCCGGCCCCGACTTCCCCGCCGACTGGTTCGAACGCCTGGGCAGCCTCGCCACCGCCGGCGGAACGCGGCCGGTGCTGTTCCGCCAGTTGCACGAGGATCCCGGCGCGGTGAGCTGGGCCGGGCCGGAGCTGACCCCGTTCCTCGCCGCGCATTACGCCGCGCTCGGCCTGCCGCGCCGGCTGGTCGCCCCGGCCGAGGGCGGCCCGGGCGGCCCCAGTTCGGTGCTGAGCGCGGTCACCCGCCGCGCGGAGGGCCGTGCCGTGCTGCGCCCGGCCCTGCCGGGCGCCGACTGCGCCGACAACATCGCCCGCCATTGCCGCCACCTCGAACGCTCGGGCTTCGCCGACCTGCAATGCGAACTCGACCTCGGCCAGGGCTGGCAGGCCGGATTCGTCCCCGGCCTGCTCGCCGCCGGCTTCGTCCCCCGCTTCGTCATTCCCCATGGCGGCGAGGGCGACCTGCTGGTGTTGCAGCGCCCCGCCCCGGCGGAGCGCGGGCGATGACCATCGGGTTCGACCTCGACCGGCTGATCCCGCCCTACGTCAAGAGCTTCGAGGCCTACCGCCCCAGTCCGCCCGACACCGAACTGTGCCGGCTGTACGGGATCGAGCGGCTGCACCGGCTGCACAACAACGAGAACCCGCTGGGGCCGCCCCCGGCCGCCCGCGCCGTGCTGGCCGGCTTCGATCCGGCCCGGGCCGCCCTGTATCCGAGCGGCGACAGCTTCGACCTGCGCGCCGCGCTGGCCCGGCGCTGGCGGGTCGATCCCGACCAGATCATCGTCGGCAACGGCGCCAACGAGGTGATCGCCTTCGCGATCAAGGCGTTCTGTCAAAGCGGCGACAGCATCGTCACCGCCGACCGCACCTTCGCCGTGGCCGAATGGATCGCGCGGTTTTCCGGGATCGAGGCCCGGCTGGTGCCACTCAGCGACGACCGCTTCGACGCCGGGGCGATGCTGGCGGCGATCGAGCCCGGCACCCGGATCCTGTTCGTCTGCAACCCCAACAACCCGACCGGCACCTACTGGACCGCCGCCGAGACCGAGGACTTCCTCGCCCGCGTCGGCGGCCGGGCGATCGTGGTGCTCGACGAGGCCTATGCCGAATACATGGACCGGCCGGACTATCCCGACAGCCGGGCCCTGCTCGACCGCCATGACAATCTGGTGATCTTCCGCACCTTCTCGAAGGCCTACGGACTGGCCGGGCTGCGGATCGGCTACCTGCTGGGCAGCCCGGCGGTGGTCGAGGCGATCCGCCGCACCGCGATCGTCTATTCGGTCAACGGCCCGGGGCAGGCGGCGGCGCTGGCGGCGGTCGAGGACGGCGACGACCATCTGGTCCGCTCGCGCGCCACCGCGCGGGCGGCGCGGACGGTGATGGAGGCCGGGCTGGCCCGGCTCGGCCTCGAGGTCAAGTCGCATCACGGCAATTTCCTGATGGCCCGCCTGCCGATCGGCGACACCCTGGCCCAGCGCCGCCTGATGCGGCAGGGCTTTTCGATCCGGCCGATGACCGCGTTCCGCTATCCCAACTGGATCCGGATCACCCTGGCCACGCCCGAGCTGATGGAGACGTTCCTGGCCGCCCTGACCGGCGTGCTGGCGCGCCGATGAGCCCGAGGGAACGATGGCGGGCGCTGGTGGCGGTCGGACTGGTCCTGGCCACGCCGCTCGACGGATCGGACGCCGCGCCGCGCTTGCCCGTCCGCCCCCCGCGGCGCATCCTGGCCCGTGGCACGATGGCAAAGAGGGAGATCGCTCATGTCGCACGACGCCTTGCCCACCCGGCCGCTGGGGCGGACCGGGATGGCGGTGACCCGGGTCGGCTTCGGCGCCTGGGCGATCGGCGGCGCGGATTGGGCGTTCGGCTGGGGCGCCCAGGACGACCGCGACTCGGTGGCGGCGATCCGCCACGCGGTCGAACGCGGGGTCAACTGGATCGACACCGCCGCGATCTACGGCCTCGGCCATTCCGAGGAGATCGTGCGCGAAGCCCTGGCTGGGCTGCCGGCCAGCCGGCGGCCCTACGTCTTCACCAAGGGCGGGCTGGTGTGGGATCCGGCCAACCCGGGCGGAATGCCGCAACGGGTGGGCGCGGCGGCCAGCCTGCGCCGCGAGGTCGAGGCCTCGCTGCGGCGGCTGGGGGTCGAGCGGATCGACCTCTACCAGATGCACTGGCCGGCCCATGACGGCACCCCGCTTGAGGAATACTGGCAGACCCTGCTCGACCTCAAGCGCGCGGGGCTGGTCGGCGCGGTCGGCCTGTCCAACCACGATGCGACCCAACTGGAAATCGCCGAGCGGATCGGCCCGGTCGATACCCTCCAGCCGCCCTTCTCGGCGATCGATCGCGGCGCGGCGGCGGCGGAGCTGCCCTGGTGCCAACGCCACGAGACCGGGGTGATCGTCTACAGCCCGATGCAGTCCGGCCTGCTCAGCGGCGGCTTCAGCGCCGCCCGCGCCGCCGCCCTGCCCGCCAATGACTGGCGGGCGCGTTCGGCCGATTTCCGCGACCCGGCGCTCGGCCGCAACCTCGCCCTGGCCGAGGCGCTGCGCCCGATCGCCGCCCGCCACGGCACCAGCGTCGCCGCGGTGGCGGTGGCCTGGGTGGTCGGCTGCCCCGGCGTCACCGCCGCGATCGTCGGCGCCCGCAGCCCGGCCCAGGTCGATGGCTGGCTCGACGCCGCCCGGCTGGAGCTGACCCCGGCCAACCGCGCCGAGATCGCCGCCGCGATCCGCGCCACCGGGGCCGGCTCCGGGCCGATCCCGGACTGATTGACCGATCCCCGCTTGGGGCGATGCCCCACCCCCCCCTTTGATTCCCTTCATCAAAAACAGGGGAGGTCTGGAGGCGGAGGCCTCCAGGCGGGGCGCGGGGCGGCAGCCCCGCCTTGGCCAAGACCCCGACCGCCGAATCACAATCCAGGGTTCAATGTCCAACGCTTTTTCCGCCTGACGGCGGTCGCCCCTTAAACCGATCGTCCGGTTTGACCTCGGGCGAAGGCCTGAGTATTTTTTACCTACCGGGAGGGTCGGGCGGAAAAGCGAAGCGGGGCAGATCATGTTTCGGTGGAACATGTCGTTGGAAACCGGCATCGACACGGTCGATCACGGCCGGCGGGCGTTGATCGATGCGATGGCCGACTTCTTCCGCATCCTCGACGACCCGCTGCTCGACCATGCGATGGTCGCCGAGCGCACCGGGGCGGTGTTCCTGGCGATGAAGGCCGCCTTCGCGGCCGAGGACGCCTTTTTCGCCGCGCGCGGACTCAATGCCGAGGCCCATCAGGCCCGCCATGGCGCGCTGATCCTGGCCTATGTCGATCTGTGCAAGAAGGTGGTGCCGAAGATCAAGAATCTGAAGCAGGCGCAGCAGATCTGCCTCGAGATCTACCGCATCATCGACGGCAGCCTGTACGGCCACCTCAAGGACGAGGTGCAGGAATACCGCGCCCTGCTGCGCGACCGCCCGCAGGTGGCCTGACCGCCGGGCTCAGGCCGGCACGACCTCGCCGGGCTGAAGGCGGAATTCCTTGGTCATCAGCAGGGCGATGTCGTCGAGCGACAGATGCAGCTGGAAGCGACAGCCGGCCAGATCGCCCCGCACCCACAGCACCGACGAGGCGAAACGCCGGTCGTCCAGGCTGAGGACGTGCAGATCGCGCGGCTGGGGCGACAGCGCGGCCAGGATGTCGGGATCGGGATCGAACCGCAGCTTGTAGCCGCCGCGCGAGGCATCGACCATCGTCACCGGCCTTTCCCCCGCCGGGGTCAGCAGAATGCCGGCGGAACCGCAGGAAAGACGGGTCCAGTGGCGCGACTCCGGGCCGGAGAAATGCAGGCTCATCTCGCCTCCTCGCCGTTGCGTCGTGATGCCATCCCGGGTTGCAGGGTACGCGGGAACGCGCAGCCTGTCCAGATCGCCGGGAAGACAGCCCGGCACGAGCCGGGGCGGGCCGAGCCCGCCCCCCCCGTCAGAGGCGCTTGCCGGCCGGCGGCTCAGGGGCAGCGGTGGCGTTCGATCTCGATCCCGACCGAGGCGGCCTCGGCATAGACGTCGAGCTTCTCGACCCGGATCCGGGCCCGTTCGACCCGCTCGTCCTCAAGGCAGAGGGCGGCGATCTTCTCGGCCAGGGTTTCGACCAGATTGATGTGGCCTTCGCCGGCGAGACGGCGGATCCCGTCGATCACGTCTTCGTAGGACACCACGTTGGCGATGTCGTCATCGGTCGGGCCGGCCTGTTCAAGCACGCCCATCTCGACATTGATCCGCACCCGCTGCGGCGCCAGCCGCTCGTGGGGGTGGATGCCGATCGAGAATTTCAACACCAGATCGCGGACAACGATGGTGTACAGCCGTTGCGCCGTGGTGGCGCCTTGGGATTCGACGGGGCAATGAAACGTCACGATAGGGACCCTTTCCCCGGCCGGAGTGCCGGGACGCGAGGTCATAGCGCGGCGGCGGAAGCCGGCGCAAGCGATTCCAGCGGCCCGAGGCGGCGGACCGCGCCGCCATCCTCGCCGAGCGCGGCCAGCAGGGCGGCGACGTCGCGGCCGAGGCCGGGCGGGATCAATCCGGGCGCGATCTCGGCCAGCGGCGCCAGCACGAAGCGGCGCTCGGCCAGCCGGGGATGCGGCAGGGTCAGCACCGGATCCGCGCACACCACCGCGCCGAGGCAAAGGATGTCGATGTCGATCAGGCGCGGCCCGTAGCGGACCGAGGCGACCCGGCCGAGATCGTGTTCGATCCGCTTCAGCCGGGCCAGCAACGCATGGCCGTCGAGCCCGGTCTCGCCCGCCAGGGTCAGATTGAGGAAGGCGGGCTGGTCGAGCACATGCAGCGGCGCGGTCTCCCACACCGAGGACAAGGCGGTGACGCGGAGATCATCGGCCAGCGCCGCCAGCGCCGCCCGCAGGTTGGCGGCGCGGTCGCCGAGATTGGTGCCGAGACAGAGATGAACCGGTCGCAGGGTCATGATCAGGCGATGATGTCGGGAATCAGCAGGTTTTCGAGTCCACAGATCTCGTCCTTGAGCGCCAGCTTGCGCTTCTTCAGCCGTTGCAGGCGGAGCTGGTCGAACGGCATCATCCGCGGCGCGCTGGCAATCAGGTCGTCAAGTTGTCGGTGTTCGGTCTTGAGATCGGCAAGCCGCTGTCGCACGTCGTCGAGATTGTCGTCACTCATGGGCGGATGACACCGTTAAAGCCAGCTTAACCAAAACCGCGCAGACTTCCGCCGCCGAGGCTGGGAACACGGCTCCGTCCGGGGGCACCGTCACGTGCCGGCCCCGGTGGCGCCGCGCGCCTCCCGTTCCGCCTCGGGGGAAGAATCGCGCTGGCGAGGGTAGCAGAACGCGTCTGAAAACGGTATGGGTAAGGTCGGTTCTCGAGGGAGCGGACGGAATGGCGGTCAAGCGGATCGGGATTCTCACCAGCGGCGGCGATTGCGCCGGGCTCAATGCGGCGTTGCGGGCGGTGGTCCATCGCGCGATCCGGACCTATGGCTGGCGGGTGTTCGGCATCCGCGACGGCAGCATGGGCCTGATGACCCGCCCGCTCAATTACGTCGAATTCGACCTGTCGCTGGTCACCGGCGACATGCTGCGCCTGGGCGGCACCATCCTCGGCACCGTCAACAAGGGCGACCCGTTCCACTACCCGATGCCCGACGGCAGCTTCCGCGACCGCTCGGCCGAGTTCGTCGAGGGCTACCGCGAACTGGGGATCGAGGCGCTGGTGGTGATCGGCGGCGACGGCTCGATGAGGATCCTCAACCAGCTGTGCCGGCTGGGCGGGATCCCGATGGTCGGCATCCCCAAGACGATCGACAACGACGTCGCCCAGACCGACTACGCCATCGGCTTTCCCACCGCGCTCGACGTCGCCGGCGAGGCGATCGACCGCCTCGCCCCCACCGCCGCCAGCCATCACCGGGTGATGATCCTTGAGGTGATGGGGCGCGATGTCGGCCACATCGCCATCAATGCCGGCGTCGCCGGCGGCGCCGACGTGATCCTGATCCCCGAGATCCCCTACAGCCTCGACGGCATCGCCGCCAGGATCGCCGCCGTCCGCGCCGAGGGCCGCAACCACGCCCTGCTGGTGGTGGCCGAGGGCTGCAAGACCGAATCCGGCGAGCCGGTCTCGACCATCCAGGCCGGGGGTGAGGTGCGCTATGGCGGCATCGGCCATTACCTCGCCGCCAAGCTGGCCGAGCTGGTCCAGGCCGAAACCCGCGTCACCGTGCTGGGCCATGTCCAGCGCGGCGGCATGCCGTCGATGCGCGACCGCGTCGTCGCCTCGGCCTTCGGCGTCCATGCCGTCGATCTGATTGCCGCCGGCAAGCTCGGGCGGATGGTGGCGTGGCAGCACGGCCAGGTCGGCGACGTGCCGCTCAGCGACGTCGCCGGCATCACCCGCGCGGTCGATCCCTACGGCCCGCTGGCCCAGACCGCGCGCGGCCTCGGCATCTATATCGGCGAACTCCCGGTCGGGTGATGCGGCGGGCGGCGGCCTTCCTGCTGTCCGCCCTGCTCGCCGCCGGCTGCGCCGACGCCCCGGCGCCGCTGCGGCTGGACGAGGGCGATGACGGCCGCACCCTGGCCGTGCCGGTCGGCACCGTGATCGAACTGCGTCTGGAGGAACGCGCCGGCACCGGCTACAGCTGGGCGGCCGAGCCCTCCCCGCTGACCCCGCTCGGGGTCAGCCACGAGGCCCCGTCCCGCCCGCCCGGGCTGGTCGGCGGACCCGTGACGGTGATCTTCCGCTACCGGGTCGATGCGGCCGGGCCGGCGCGGCTCGGCCTCAAACAATGGCGGGTGTGGCTGGGCGAACCGTCGGTGATCCGCCGCGTCACCGTGACGATCGACGGCCAGCCCCTCCCCTGACCCCGGCGGAGGATCGGGCCGTTCAGTCGGCGACGATCGCCTCGTCGTCGTCCTGGTCCCAGTCGCCGTCGGGCGGCGGCACCCGCTCCAGCCAGCGTTCCAGTTCGGCGACATGGGCGGCTTCCTCCTCGGCCATCTCGGCGGCGAGGCGGCGCAGCTCGCCATTGGCGCCGTCCTTGGCCCGCGCCGCGTAGAAATCGCGGCCACGCCGTTCGTTATCGAGGGCGAAGGACAGCGCGTGGTGGGGAGTCATGCGGTAATGGGTCCCCTCGATCGCGCCGACCTCGGGCGGCTCGAAGGTGTTCCAGCGATATTGCCAGGATTTCAGCACCGGCAGATCGTGGCGGGCGGCGCGCTCGGCCACCGATTCGGCATGGCGGCGGGAAAAGGCCGCCATCTGGCGGAACAATTCGGCCACCGCCGGGTTGTTGTGAATCTCCATCGTGTCGGCCAGCTCGTCATAGCGGTCGGCCGCCTCGTTCTCCATCGCCAGGGCGTGGGCGAGAAAAGTGGCTACCTCGGTGGTCATCGGGCGATCCTCCCTGCGCACCTGCCTGTCGGTCGAGTATGCCCGACCCCCGGAGCAAGGCCAACGCCCTGCGCGCGCCCCTCCCTCCCGCCGCGGCCATCGTGACAGCGGGCCGCGTCCGGGCTAGAGTGAGGGAACCGAATTCTTCCAAGTCCTTTCCCCCGCGAGGAAATCCATGAAGATCGCCTTTTCCAAGCCGTCGCACCCCACTGCCGGCGCGCTGGTCGTCGCCGTCGCCGAGGGCGGGCAGCTCCCGCCGGCCGCCCAGGCGCTCGACGCCGCGACCCAGGGCGGCCTCGGCCGCGCCATCGCCGCCGGCCGGTTCGAAGGCAAGGCGAACCAGACCCTGACCCTGCTCGCCCCCGCCGGTCTCGAGGTGTCGCGGCTGCTGCTGGTCGGGATCGGCAAGGCCAAATCGTTCGACGCCCTGGCCGCCCAGGCGCTGGGCGGCAACGCCGTCGCCGCCCTGCTGAGCGCCGGCGACGCCGAGGCCGCGGTGATCATCGACACCGTGCCGGGCGTGACCCTCGACGCCGCCGAGATCGCCGCCCACGCCGCCTTCGGCGCCCGCCGCCGCGCCTACCGCTTCGACAAGTACCGCACCAAGGAAAAGAAGGAAGACAAGCCGACCCTCAAGAAGCTGAGCTTCCAGGTCGAGCCGCCGGCCGAGGCCAAGACCGCCTATGCCCGGCTGGAAGCGGTGGCCGAGGCGATCGACTTCACCCGCGATCTGGTCACCGAGCCCGCCAACGTCATCACCCCCGAGACCCTGGCCGAGCAGGCCAAGACCCTGGCCGCGCTGGGGGTCGAGATCGAGGTGCTCGACGAGAAGGCGATGCGCAAGCTCGGCATGGGGGCGCTGCTCGGGGTCGGCCAGGGCTCGGAGCACGAATCCCGGCTGGTGGTGATGCGCTGGCAGGGCGCGGCCGATCCCAAGGCCGCCCCGGTCGCCTTCATCGGCAAGGGCGTCACCTTCGATTCCGGCGGGATCTCGATCAAGCCGTCGGCCGGAATGGAAGAGATGAAGTGGGACATGGCCGGGGCCGCCACCGTGATCGGCACCCTGCGCGCCCTCGCCGCCCGCAAGGCCCGGGTCAACGCCGTCGGCGTGGTCGGGCTGGTCGAGAACATGCCGTCGGGCAGCGCCCAGCGTCCCGGCGACGTGGTGACCTCGATGTCGGGCCAGACCATCGAGGTGATCAACACCGACGCCGAGGGCCGCCTGGTCCTGGCCGACGCGCTGTGGTACACCCAGGACCGCTTCAAGCCGAAATTCATGGTCGATCTCGCCACCCTGACCGGGG
This sequence comes from Phaeospirillum tilakii, assembly GCF_042683125.1. NCBI lineage: Bacteria > Pseudomonadati > Pseudomonadota > Alphaproteobacteria > Rhodospirillales > Rhodospirillaceae > Phaeospirillum > Phaeospirillum tilakii. The sequence goes on along the minus strand of NZ_JBHUIY010000034.1, from coordinate 8,185 downwards.
CGATCGTCATTTCGCTCGGCCATGAATATGCCGGCCTGTTCGCCAGCGACGACCGGCTGGCCGAGCGCCTGACCGCCGCCGGCAAGGCGGTGGGCGAGCCGCTGTGGCGGCTGCCGCTGGGCGAGGCCTACGACAAGCAGATCAAGTCGGACATCGCCGACATGAAGAATGTCGGCGGGCGCGAGGGCGGCTCGATCACCGCCGCCCAGTTCCTCAAACGCTTCACCAACGAGGTGGCCTGGGCCCATCTCGACATCGCCGGCACCGCCTGGAGCAAGAAGGACACCGCCACCTGCCCGAAGGGCGCCACCGCCTTCGGCGTCGCCCTGCTCGATCGGCTGGTCGCCGATCATTACGAGGACAAGGGGAGCAAGTAGGCGGGTGATCCGGGTCGCCTTCGCCCCGCCGGCCGCCGCCCTGCCCGCCGGCACCGTCGTTCTCGGCTGCCGGCGCCGCCGGCGGCCGGGTCCGGCGCTGGCCGCCCTCGACCGGGACGGCCGGCTGCTCCGCGCCCTCAAGGCCGCCGGCTTCGACGGCGACAGCGGCGAGGCCGAACTGTTCCGCCTGCCGCCGGGCGGGCTCGACGCGCTGGTGGTGCTCGGCCTCGGCGGCCGCCACCCCAAGGCCCCCGACTGGCGCGAGGCCGGCGGCGCCCTGCTCGACGCGCTCGACGAATCCGGCGCGGCCAGCGCCACCGCCTGCCTCGACCTGCCGGCGGCGGCGGCGGCCGAGTTGGGCTACGGGCTGGTGCTGAAGGGCTATCGCCCGCTGCGCACCTACCGCACCCGGCGCGATCCCGACGACGAGGACGACCGCGAGCCGGTACTGACCGCGGTGACGATCACCACCGACGATCCCGACGCGGCGGCGCGGCTGTTTGCGGCGCGGCAGGCGGTGGCCGAGGGGGTGTTCCTCGCCCGCGACCTGACCGACGAGCCGGGCAACCGGCTCGGCCCGGAGGAATTCGCCCAGCACGCCCGCCGGCTGGAGACGCTGGGGGTCGAGGTCAGCGTGCTCGACGAGGCGGCGCTGGCCGAGGCCGGACTCAATCTGCTGCTGGCGGTCGGGCGCGGCAGCGAACGGCCGCCCCGGCTGGTGCTGCTGCGCTGGGCCGGCGCCGACGAGCCGCCGCTGGTGCTGGTCGGCAAGGGCATCACCTTCGATTCGGGCGGGATCTCGATCAAGGCCGACGATGACGAGATGGACGCGATGAAGGCCGACATGGCCGGCGCCGCCGCCGTGCTGGGGGCGCTGCGGGCGGTGGCCGGGCGCCGCGCCGCCGCCCATGTCGTCGGGGTGCTGGCCCTGGCCGAGAACATGCCGTCGGGCCGGGCCCAGCGCCCGGGCGACGTCTGGAGCTCGGCCGCCGGCCTGACCGTCGAGGTGATCGACACCGACGCCGAGGGGCGGCTGGTGCTGGCCGACGCCCTGGCCTATGCCGCCCGCCGCTTCGCCCCGCGCGCGATGATCGACATCGCCACCCTGACCGGCACGGTCGAGGAGGTGCTGGGCGATTTCCATGCCGGGCTCTACGCCAATGACGACCGGCTGGCGCGGCGGCTGCTGAAGCTCGGCCGGCACGAGGCCGAGCCGTTGTGGCGGCTGCCGATCACCGAATCCTGCGACGAGGACCTCAAATCGGCGATCGCCGATCTGCGCCACTGCGCCTGGGACGACGTGCCCGACAATGACGACGCCGCCCGCTTCCTGTGGCACTTCGTCCCCGAAGGCGTAGCCTGGGCCCATATCGACATGGCCGGCAAGGAATTCGCCGACGACGAGGATCCGCTCTGCCCGGAAGGCACCACCGGCTTCGGGGTGCGGCTGTTCGACGCCCTGGCCGGGGGATGAGGGGCAAGGTTGCGCGGGCGCTGCCCGCGACCCGCCGGGGCGATGCCCCGGACCCCCTTGATTTTCATCGATAAAAAAAGAGGGGTTCGGGGAGCTTGCTCCCCGAGCGGGCCGGCGGGCGGCAGCCCGCCTCACCTGTGCATGTTTGCGCGCAGAGCCTCAGCCGATCTTGCTGCCCCACCATTTGCGCAGCGACGACAGCGCCTTGACGGCGAGATCGGTGGCGGTGGGCGGTTCCTCGGGCAGATGGGGTTCGATGTGGCGGGCGGCGACCTCCAGCGCGGCCTGCCCGCCCTTGCGCGCGCCGAGCCACAGCAACTGGGCGGCGACGCCGGCCACCACCAGCCATTGCGGCACCGCGTCCTCGCGGGTGCCGGGCGGCTGATAGAGCGGGCCCTGCGGCTCGCCGGTGTCGATCAGCACCTCGGGCGGCAACGGCTCGGTCGGAGTCCGTTGCAGCTCTTCCAGCAGCAGCTGGTTGGCGGTCTTGGCCGGCCCCTGCGGCCGGGTCGGGCGCGGCGGCGGCGGCGGCGGGGCCGGGCGGATGCCGACGAAATCCTCCAGCGTCGGCAGATCAACCGGGGGACGGCCGCACAGGGCGGCGAATTTCTCGACGTCCTTGGCCAGCGAGCGGATCCCGCGCAGCTCGGCGAACAGGCGCGAGCCGGCCGGGTCGAGGAAATCGCTGGCACAGAACAGGATGTTCTCGCCGTTGGCGTAGCGCGGGAACAGCCGGGGGTCGATCGCCAGGGCGCGCAGGCTGAGATCAAGCACGATGAAGGAGAAGCGGTCCATCTCCGGCCCGAAATGGGCGGCGGCGCGCTGGGGGTGCTGGAAATGGCGGTGGCCGAGTTCGGCGCCCTGGCCCAGGTCGAGTCCGGGGACGAACATCCCGTCGTAATCGATCAGCTTGACGCCGCGATCCTGCACCAGGATGTTGCCGTTCTGGAGGTCGCCATGGGCCAGTCCGGCCTCGCGCAACTGCTTCTCCAGCGCGCGCAGCCGGGTCAGCAGGGTGTTGATCGCCGATTTGCGGCGGTGGTTGCGCTCCAGCCAGATCCCGAGCGGGGTGCCGTTGACCCACTCCATCTTGACCAGCGGGAAGTCGGCGCCGCGCACCCGGATCCCGGCCGGCTGGAACTCGAAGCCGACGAACGGGGCGAACGGCCCGGCCAGCGGCGCCAGCGCGGCGCCGATATGGGCATAGCGCCGTTCCAGATCGGGCGCCTCGCGGTGGAAGCAGCGCACGGCGTAGGTCCGCCTGCCGTGGCTGAGGGCATAGGTGACGACGAAGCCGCCGCCATAAGCCTGGGGCAGGCCGCGCTCGTTGCGGGCCACTGTCGCCTGTTGCAGCACCGGGTCGGTGAAGGCCAGATGCGGGGCCTGGACCGCGTCGTTATAGGTATCGGGCGAGGGATAGGCCATCGCGCCTAGCCCAGCACCAGCAGGGTGCAATCGTCGCGCCGCATCCGCTTGCCCACCCGTTCCTCATGGACCAGATCGGCGAAGGCCTCGGCCGAGGCGAGCCCGAGCAGGCGATCGAGCCGCTCGTCCGGGTCGGCCAGCAGCCAAGCGCCGAGTGCGTCGGTCATCAGCAGCACGCGTGGATTGACCGTGCCCTTCAGGCCCCATTCCGCCGTCATCGCCTGGAGGGTGGCCGGCCGCAGCAGCGCCTCGTTGCGCTCGGGCCGGGTCGAGAGCAGCATCGGCCGCGCCGCGAATTGTTCGGCGGTCTCATAGGGGAACGAGGCCACCAGCCGGCCGGACGACACCAGCACCGCCAGCGAATCCCCCACCGCCAGCAGCCGCACCCGTTCCTCCGGCCGCGACACCGACAAACCGAGCAGGGTGGCGAACGAGCCGCGATCGAACGCCGCCTGGGCGCTCCACGACATCGCCTCGCGGTCGAAGCCGGCATTGTATTCAGCGATCGCCGCCGCCAGCCAGTCCGGCCCCAACTCGGGATGGGCGATGAAGCGCCGCACCAGCACCCGGGCCCAGGCGGCCGAATGATAGGATTCGCTGGCGCCGTCGCTGATGGCGTAGAGACCGCGCTGCGGCCAGCAGCAGGCGGCGTCCTCGTTCTCCTGGGGTGCCGTTTCCAGCTTGGGCACCTGGGCCTCGAACAACGGCCGCATCAGGCCCTCCTCCGCTCCGGCCGGCCTCGGGTCGGCCCGCTTCGCCCCCGCCGCCGCGCCGCGCGAGGCGGCGGATGCCGCCGCCCCCCGCCGTCTGCTCACCCCCGGCGCCTAACGCAGGTTGGCGGCCTGGGTGCCGATCTCGAAGAAATCGACGATTTCCTCGATGTTGGCCTTGTAGCCGAAGAAGCGCGAATCCGCCTCGGCGTCGTGGCCCTTGGCCTGCGCCGCCGGCAGCAGGTGGGGCGGGAACACGCTCGACATGCGGTACAGCATCTTCGAATAGGAATCCGGCAGGCCGCGCTCGGTCGCCGGGAACAGCACCGCCGAGCCGCTGGTGCGGTCGATGTGCAGATTGAACAGCAGCGCGGTGCCGTCGCCGGTGGCGATCTGCTTCAGTCCGTCGGCGACGCGCGAGGGATCGCCATCGGTGGACTGGCCGTCGGTGACGTGGATGATCGTCGGCGGATAGGAATTGGGGTGGGCGTCGCACCACGCCACCAGCACCTCGGCCGCCTTGTGCAGCGCCTCGCACATCGGGGTGCCGCCCTGGTTGACCGGCTCGAACCACACCGGGAACTTGACCGACACCTCGACCAGACCGCCGGCGCCGTCGCTGACCTTCTTGGTCTTCTCGTCAACGCGCAGCACGTTGGCCTCGATCTCCGACAGCGGGTGGATGATCCCGCCGGCCAGGGCGCCACGGAAACCGCTGCCGACCCCGGCCCCGCCATAGGCGATCACGCCGACGTCGAAGTAATTGCGCACGCCGTCGGCGCGGGTGCTGCGAATTACCAGCTGGTACAGGGTCTTGTTGAGAACGTTGGCGACGAATTCCGCCTTGGATTCCCCCGACTCAAGGATTTCATCCATCGAGCCGGACTGGTCGATCACGAACAGGAAGCAGGTCGGATTGGCGCGGCTGATATCGGCGGTATAAGGCATGAGGTCCCCCGGACTGAAACGCGGCGCAGTGTAGCATCGTTGCCTGCGCCGGAAAAAGCGGCCGTCCCCCAGGCGATTGAGCGCCGCCCGGGGTGCCGCGCGCGGCGGCCGGCGACCGGATCGGGGCCGGCCAGCCGCCAGACGGAGCGGTCAGGGATGGCCGCGGAACAGACCGACCAGGATCACCACCGCGACCGACACCACCCCCACCACGATCAGGGTGCGCATGTGCCCGCCGGTGCCGGTGTTGATCTTGCCGGCGGCGGCGCGGTCGGTGTTGCCGATCACCACTTCGGTCTTGCCGATCGAGCTGCTCTGGGAATGCTGGATGGTGGCGTGGGCCCCGGCCTGGGTGGCCTTGGCGGTCTGGTCGGTGAAGGAGCTGAGGGCGGCGTCGAGCGCGGTGACGTCGAGCTTCATCTCGGCCGCCTTGACCTGAACCGCCACCATGCCGTTGGCGTGCTGGCGCTTGATGTCGGCGATCTGGGCGTCGTTCATCCCGCTCAGGTCGATCAGGTCGTTCTGCGCGAGATTGAGAGCGCGTTCGGCCGGGACATTGCTAACCGGCTCGACGCTCTGCAATTCCCGTCCCGTAGCCTCAGACATTCAAATAACCCCCGAACCTGTATTTGAGCCGGCGGCGATTATGCCGCGCGGGATGGGCTCAGACAAGCCGGCCCCACGCCGGCGGCGGCCCCCGGGCCGGACCGGCCGGCCGCAGCGGGAACGCCGCATGCTTTACCCTGGATTCGTCCGGCTGTCACGAGCGCGGCGCGGGGAGACGGGCTCGACGAGAGGGCCGAAAGGCGCCGCGAACCCTGAGGGAAAGAGAACACCTAGAACAGCAGGACCTTCAGCCGGGTGCCGAGTTCGGCCAGCAGCGACCAGACCGGCTGGCGCGACAGGATGAACGACACCACCACCGTGCCGACCAGCAGGCGCAGCCAGGTGTGCTGGCTTTCGCGGCTGATGATCTGTTCCGGGCCGGGCTCGATCACCTTGCGGCCGAGGCTGCGATCGACCGAGACCACCACGGTATGCTTGTTGATCTTCAGTTCGGTGCGGGCCAGCAGGGTGATGTCGGGATGCTCGCGCACCTGCCGTTGCAGCACCGGCACCTCAAGGCTCAGCTTTTCCTTGGCCAGCGCCTTCTGGACCTGCCGGGAATGGTTGAGCAGCTTTTCCTTGACCTTGACGTCGCCCGACGACAGCCAGTGGATCCGGTGCGGGACCGTCTCCTCCATCTCGTAGGGCACCACCACCTGATCGAGCCGGGCATGGACCATCTCGACCAGATCCTCGACGTCGGCATGCGGGCCGATGACGTATTCGTGGCGCGAGGCGGGACCGAAATGCAGCCAGATCCGCTCGGCCAGCTGGAACTTCATCGGCAGCGGCATCACCGGCGGCAGCAGGTCGAACAACCGGCGGATCACCGTGCCCGACATCCGCGCCGAGCCCGCCCGCCATTTCGGCAGGGTCTGCCGGGCATAGCTTTCGGCCTGCGGGCTGTAACGCTTGCCGTATTCCTTCAGCAGCTGGTCGAGCTGCTCGCGGTCGAGCGAGAAGAAGTAGGCTTTGACATCGGCATCGAGTCCCTCGAAATCCCGAGAGAACTCGTGGGCTTCCTGGATATGACGACGAGCCAGGGCCATCATCCCCCCCGCAACAGGCGCAAGAGTTTGGCAAATACCCCGTCGCGACCGAGGCGCACCTCGATCGAGACCCGATAACCATCCCCCTCCAGCAGCCGATCGGCAACCATCTTCTGCACGTGGGGGATCTGCATCTGCTCCTGGAACTGGAGCAGCGCGCTTTCAACCTGCTCCTCGAGCAGGGCGGCGGTGACCTGCGGCAGGCCCGCCGCCCCGAGCGCGGCGCGGAAACGCACCACCTCGCGGGCGGCGTCCTGGGGCCGGCGCAAGACGATGTCGCGCCGGAACATCCGCTAGCGTCCCATCACCGTGGTGGCGAGGATCACCACCACCGCCACCGCGCCGACGATCCACAGGATGTAACGGCCGAACAGGTCCTTGAAATTGGAGAAGCGGCCGGCGGCGGCGCGCTCGGTGTTGCCGATCACCACCTCGGTCCGGCCCAGCGCGCTGGTCTGCGAGTGCTGGATGGTGGCATGGGCGCCGGCCTGGCTGGCCTTGGCGGTCTGGTCGGTGAAGGAGGTCAGCGCCGCGTCGAGCGCGGAGACGTCGAGCTTCATCTCGGCCGCCTTGACCTGGAGCGCGACCATCCCGTCGGCATGCTGGCGCTTGATCAGGGCCACCTGATCCTCGTTGAGCCCACTGAGGTCGAGCTGCTCGCTCTGCGCCAGACTCAGCGCCCGTTCCGCCGGCACCGCCGGCAGCGCGGCCGAACCCGCCGCGTCGCTGTCCGCCTCGCGCTCACCCTTTTCCGACATTACCCCTCCGCGTCCTGAATGGTCTGGGCGAGCCCCCCTTCGGGCCCGCGCGACCCGTTACGAGTTCGACGGCGCCTTGGCGACGACACCCCGAACCTTCTTGACCGCGGCATAGCCGGCCAGCCCGCCCAGCACCAGGCCGAGCACGGCCAGACAGAGCGCGCTCGATACCGGCGTGCCGAGCACGCTGATCTCGACCAGCGGCGACAGCACGATGCCGCCCGCCCCCACCGCCAGCGCGGTCACGGTCGAGGTCTTGATCTCACTGGAAGACCGGGCAAAGGCCAGGGTGCCACGGCCGGTCAGGCGGACGATCCACCGCGACAGCTTCAGCAGCATCAGCGTCAGCCAGCGCATCGCCTTGGCCGTCACTCGGGAAAAGCCCGCGATTCCCCGTACCACTCCGCCCATTCCAGCATCCCCCGTCCGGTTGGATGCAGGATATTAGACACCCCGCCGGCCCGAGGCAAGATGGCTTGAAGGCGGGCTCCGCCCGCACCCAGCCCCGGGCCGCAAGGCCCTTGGATCCCATTGGTTGTCCGTCACGCACCCGACCATCGACGGGTTCCAAGGGCCCCCGGCCCGGGGCCGGGCGCGGGCGGAGCCCGCACAACGAAAACGCCCGGAGCCTTACGGCTCCGGGCGTTCCGGATACGGTATCGAGGCGTTGGCCCGGGGGCCGACTACTCGACGATCTTGGCGACGACGCCGGCGCCGACGGTACGCCCGCCTTCACGGATAGCGAAACGCAGACCTTCGTCCATGGCGATCGGGCAGATCAGATGGACTTCCATCGACACGTTGTCGCCCGGCATCACCATCTCGGTGCCTTCCGGCA